>JANNMP010000449.1:0-2305 GCA_031398015.1 Burkholderiaceae bacterium | reverse complement strand
AGGGTTTGGATGGGGGTGCGGTGCATGGTGCGTCCTGGAGGTGTGGATGTGCGCGCGGCCGCTGCCAGCGCGGGGTTGCGTTTGGTGGCGTGTTGACTGCTCAGGGGCTGCGTGCCAGCGACCGGGGAGCCGCCGTCAGCGCGGTGCCATCACTGAAGCGCACCGTCAGCGGCTGTGCGCCGGCGTTGAACGCCAGATGGGTCTTGCGCCCATCGGGCCGCTTGAACACGGCGTACAGCGGTGTGTCGGCAACCACGCTGAAGTCGGGTGTGCCCATGGCCTGCAGGCTCAGCATCCAGTGCAGTGTGTGGCTGCGGGTCTCGCCCACTTCCACGTCGCCATGGCGGTTCCACTGCGCCAGCGCGGCCTCTGGGTCGGCCAGCGCCAGGTACTTGGCGAAGATGTCTTGCCAAATGTCGGCCGGCGGCGGATTGGGCGGAAACTGCCCTCGCTCTTTGTAGACCTGCGAATTGACCTTCAGCGCATCCATGTTGCGCTTGATGAAGCCGGGGTCCATGCCGAGGTAGGTGGAAAACGGCGCCACCGGCAGCAGGTTGATGCCATGGATCTGGCGCGGCTCGTCGGTCCACCAGGTGTTGTGGGCAAACTTGCCGCCGAACAGCATGCTGACTTCCACGTTCTTGTACTCGGGTGGCAGCACCAGCCGGTGGAGGTCGAACCAGTAGTGGTTGATCGCGTCCACCTCGCTGGCGTACAGGTACACGCCCAGGTCACGCAGCTTGGCATTGCCGTGCAGCTCGGCCCACAAGATCAGCGCCGCCCAGGCATTGACCGCTTCGGACGACGACTCCTGGTTGTTGCCCCACTCACCCAGGCCCACACCCGACGCCCAGGAATGACCCTCGTAGGGGTCGAAGTTGCGCAGGAACGGAAAGTCGGCACGGCCACGCTCGGCCGTGGCGATGTCGGCCACCAGCAGGTCGACCATCGCACCAAACTGCTCCTGGGCGGCCCAGGCCGGGTCACGCAGCGCCAGCTCGGCGGCGGCGCGAATCCAGTAGCCATAGTGGAAATGGTGGTCATTCATCTGCTCAACGGCAAAGAACTCGTCGGGGTAGCTGACCACCGTGCCCAGGCCCTTGTCGCAATGGAAGTACGACTTGGCGCCCTGGCCGCTGAACCACCAGCCCAGCCGCTCCCGCACCAGGCCCAGCACCTGGTCGCGCGCGGCGGTGTCGCCCTGCTGCTCGGCCACCGCCGCAAATTGCGTGGCGCGCGTCAGGCCCTTGCCCTGCCAGTAGGCGCTGGTGCGCCAGTTGTCCTTGTTCTCCTTGTCGGGAATGAGTTCACGGCGCTTGCGCAGATCCGTCTTCAGCAGGTCGGCCAGCTCGCCAGCGCGCGGGCCGTCTTTCACGCCCGGCCAGTGCGGCACAAAGCCGGTGTAGCGCTTGCTGGTGCTGAACTGCTTGCCCGCCAGCAGGCGCAGCTTGCCGCGCACCGTGTCGTAGGCCGGGCCCAGCTTGTCGGCCACCGACGGGTTGTTGAACCAGTGGTGCGGGTACAGGCCCATCAGCGTGCCGTTGTCCTCACCTTCCATCACCCGGGTGCTGGTGTTGAAGCTGGTGTGCACCTGGCTGGTGGCGCTGTCGTAGCGCCAGTCGACCCGGGTGTCCTGGATGAAGGCATAGGCATGGCGGCTGAACAGCGCCAGCGTGCTGGCCTGGTCGTCGGGCAAGGCGGCGGCGGCCACATAGCCCTTGCCGGCGGGCAGCCTGGCCAGCCATTCAGTGGGCGAAACGGCCTCGAAGACCACACCACTGGGGCCGAACAAGGCGTAGACCTTGCTGCCGGCACCGGCACCCACGCGCAGGGCGAGCACCCGCGCGTCGGCCGCTGCATGCAGGCGCTCGGCGGCGGCCGGCAGGCGCAGGCGCAGGTCGCCGCGCGACAGCTGCAGCTGGGCATACGGGCTGCCGTGGGCCACCGTCACCAGCATGCTGTCGGCGCCCGATCCCATCTCGATGTCGATGGCCCAATCGCTGGCCTTGGCCAGCAGCGCGCGGCCGCTCTGGAACGCCACCGGCGACAGCACGATGGCGGCCTTGTGCGGGTAGTGGATTTCGACATCACGGCGCACCGTGGGCAGCACCTCCTTGCTGGGCAGCGCCAGGCGGTATTCCTTCGCATGGATGTTGGCCCCCTCGGGCAGGGTGATCTCCACCAGGGCGTCGTGCTGCTTGTTGCAAGGCGGCGACGATGCGCAATTTGTCTTCAGGTGAGACGCGCGCAAAGACGTCGGTTTGTGCGGCTAGTTCGGCGATACCTTGTTGCGATGTGCCTTCCA
>JANNMP010000436.1:0-4838 GCA_031398015.1 Burkholderiaceae bacterium | reverse complement strand
GTGCCGGTGTTCGGCAGCGAGTCGCTGCGTTCGCGCGCGGTGCTGGCCGCTTGTTTCGACGGCGGCAGCGCCATCGGTGCGCGCGCCGTGCTCTCGCTGGACCGCCGGGACGGCCAGCGGCTGGACGCCGCCGGTTGCTGGGACTTGCCGGCGCTGTGGCCGCAGCGGGTGATCGTGATGACGCTGGAACGGGTGGGCTCGGGTGCCGGGCCTGACCTGCAGACTCTGCGCGCGGTGCAGGCCAAGGCGCCGCAGGCCAAGCTGGTGGGCGCTGGCGGCCTGCGTTCGCCAGCCGATCTGGCGCTGGCGAGTGCGGCCGGCGCGGCGGCGTGGTTGGTGGCCAGCGCATTGCACGACCTGCAGATGCCACGCGTGCAGCGCTGAGTCAGGGTCCAGGGCATGGCAGCAGCCCTACAGGAATCGTGCCATGCCGCCCCGGGCCCACGCTGCTGCGCCCCGCGCTCAAAAGCGCAACCCTGTGTCGCACATCTGGCGACACGGCAGCCCACTGCGGGCTGATCCCGCCGCAAGCGCGGTGGCACATGGTTTGCGTTCCTCGCGCCGATGAGCGAGGTTTCCACGCCCTGGACCTGTCCGTTTTGCCCCTTGCTGTGCGACCACTTCGGCGTCGCCGCAGGGCCGGAGGGCGCCCTGTCGCTGGCCGGCAGTGTCTGCCCGCGTGCCACCGCAGCTCTGGCCACCTTCAGCGCCACGCCGGCGGCGGCGCTGCCTGCCGTGCACGGCCAGGCCTGCAGTCTGGACAGCGCCATCGCCGCTGCGGCGCGGCTGCTGGCGGCCAGCCGCCAGCCGCTGTTCGGCGGCCTGGGCACCGACGCCGCCGGCGCGCGCGCGCTGTATGCGCTGGCCTGTGCCAGCGGTGCGGTCTGCGACGCGGCGCAGGGTGCGGTGTTCATGCAAGGCGTGCGTGCGCTGCAGGACCGCGGCGGTTTCAGCGCCACGCTGGCCGAGGTGCACACCCGCGCCGACCTCGTGCTGTGCTTCGGTGGCTCGCCGTCGCTGCGCCATCCCGAGTTCTTCGCCCGCATCGGCATGGCCGCCGACGACGCGCGTGTGCTGCTGCTCGCTGACGACGGTGACCTGTTCGATGCCGCGTCGCGGCTGGCGGCGCTGGTCGAGCAGCGGGCCACCGTCGGCGCGCCGCCAGCGCTGGCCAGCGCCGCCCGGCGGCTGCAGGCAGCGCGCTATGCCGTGCTGGTCTACGAGACCGCACGGCTGGGCTCGCATGGTGCGCTGATCATCGAGATGCTGCAGCGGGTGGTGGCAACGCTCAACCGCAGCACCCGCGCTGCGACGCTGGCACTGGGCGGCGGCGACGGCGCGGCCACGGTGAACCAGGTCTTCACCTGGCTCTCGGGTCTGCCGCTGCGCTCACGTGTCGGCCCGCAGGGCCTGGAACACGAACCGCTGGTCTTTGATGCGGCGCGGCTGTGCGCCGACGGCGCGGTTGACCTGCTGCTGTGGTTGGCCAGCTTCGGCACCGAGACAGCGCCGCCGGCGGGCGATTTGCCGCGCATCGTGCTCGGTCACCCGGCGCTGGCGGGGAGCCGTGCCGATGTGTTCATCCCCGTGGCCACGCCGGGCATCGGCAGCGACGGTCACCTTTTCCGCACCGACGGCGTGGTGCTGCTGCCGCTGCACGCGCTGCGGCCCGACCCGCTGCCCACGGCGGCGGCAGTGCTGCGGCGCCTCTCGGAGGCGCTGGCGGCGTTACCGGCGTTGGCGGCGTCAGCGGCGTCAGCGGCGTTGGCGGTGCCGGCATGATCGCACCGCCCGGCCGCCCGAACGATGGCTGCCCCCGCCTGGCGGGCTGGGACGCATGCCCGAGGGTGCCCCATTGAGCACGCTGCGCATCTGCGGCGGCCATGTCGTCGACCCGCGCAACGGCGACGATTCCGTACACGACCTGTTCGTGCGCGACGGCCGCATCGTCGCGCCGTTGGCCGAGGTCGACGAGGACATCGACGCCAGCGGTTGCGTCGTGATGGCCGGTGGCATCGACATGCACACCCACATCGGCGGCGGCAAGGTCAACCTGGCGCGGCTGCTGCTGCCCGAGGACCACCGCGACAGCGTGGCGCGGCCGCCGAATGCACTCGAACTGGCGTCGTGCGGCCGCTGCACGCCAGGCACGCTGGCCACCGGCTACCGCTACGTCGAGATGGGCTACACGGCGGCGTTCGAGCCGGCGATGCTGGCCGCCAACGCGCGCCATGCGCACATGGAGATGGGTGACACCCCCATCCTTGACCATGGCGCCTACGTGCTGCTCGGCAACGACGAACTGTTTCTCGAGATGCTGGCGCGCGGCGAAGACTTCCAGAGCCTGCGCGACTACACCGGCTGGGTGATCAACGCCAGCAAGGCGATGGGCGTGAAGGTCGTCAACCCGGCGGGCATCTCGGCCTTCAAGTTCAACCAGCGCAAGCTCGACGTCGACGAGGGCCATGCCCACTGGCAGGTGACGCCGCGCCAGGTGCTGCAGACGCTGGCGCGCGCGCTGCAGGAACTGGGTGTGCCGCACCCGCTGCATGTGCACGGCAGCAACCTGGGCGTGGCCGGCAACATCGAATCGACGCTGCAGACCATCCAGGCGCTCGAGGGCCTGCCGGCGCACCTGACCCATGTCCAGTTCCATGCCTATGGCCGCGACGGACCGAAGAAGTTCTCGTCGGCCGCGCTGCAGCTGGCCGAGGCCGTCAACGCCCACCCGAACATCAGCATCGACGTCGGCCAGATCATCTTCGGCCAGACCGTCACCGCCTCGGGTGACACGATGCGCCAGCATGCGCAGGCCGGCCTGGCAAGCCCGCGCAAGTGGATCGGCGCCGACATCGAGAACGAGGCCGGCTGCGGCGTGGTGCCGTTCCGCTACCGCGAGCAGAGCTATGTCAACGCGCTGCAGTGGGCCATCGGGCTGGAGATCTTCCTGCTCGTCAAGGACCCCTGGCGCGTGGTGCTGACCACCGACCACCCGAACGGCGGGCCCTTCACCAGCTACCCGCACCTGATCCGGCTGCTGATGGACCGCTCGTTCCGCAACGAGCAACTCGCCAAGCTGCATCCGGAGGTGGCGGCCAACGCCGCGTTGCGCTCGATCACGCGCGAGCTGAGCCTGAGCGAGATCGCGACGATGACGCGTGCCGCGCCGGCGCGGCTGCTCGGCCTGCACGACCGCGGCCATCTCGGCGTGGGCGCGGCCGCCGACATCGTGCTCTACCGCGACGCCGCCGACCGCGAGGCGATGTTCACGCGGCCGGAATACGTGTTCAAGGACGGCGCGCTGGTGGCCCGTGCCGGGCGCATCACGGCTGTGCCGGTGGGTGGCACGCACTTCGTCGAGCCCGACTACGACCGCGGCATCGAGAAGCGCCTGCGCCGGCACTACGCCGCGCACGGCCAGGTCAACTTCGACCATGTCGTGATCGGCCACGACGAGCTCTGCCGCTGCTGCAACGGCGGCCGCCTGCTGCCCACCGCCTGTTTCGACGGCCGCGCGACGTGATGCACAGCGGCCTGCACAACGGGGTTCAGATCGACGACACCTTCGCCGAGGCCTTCCCGATGAAGGCCACGCGGCTGCTCATCACCGCGCACAACCCGACCTGGGCGCGCCACGCGGCCGTCAGCGCCACGGGCTTGGCCACCTCGGTGATCGCCTGCGGCTGCGAAGCCGGCATCGAGCGCGCGCTGTCACCCGACGAGACGCCCGACGGCCGGCCCGGCATTGCAGTGCTGATCTTCTCGGTGTCGGGCAAGGAACTCGCCAAGCAGATCGAGCGCCGAGTCAGCCAATGTGTGCTGACCTGCCCGACCACGGCGGTGTTCGCCGGCATCGCCGACGGCGAGGCAGTTGCACTGGGCAGGAACCTGCGCTTCTTCGGCGACGGCTGGCAGACCTCCAAGGTGATCGCCGGGGTCCGCTATTGGCGGGTGCCGGTGATGGACGGCGAGTTCGTGGCCCAGGAGACGACGGCCATCACCAAGGCTGTGGGTGGCGGCAACCTGCTGCTGCTGGCGCGCGACACCGACGCCGCGCTGGCTGCGGCCGAAGCCGCAGTGGCGGCGATGCAGCGCCTGCGCAACGTCATCCTGCCGTTTCCTGGCGGTGTGGTGCGCTCGGGCTCGAAGGTGGGCAGCAAGTACGCCGCGCTGATGGCCTCGACCAACGACGCCTTCTGCCCGGGCCTCTACGGCCTGGTTGGCAACAGCGCGCTCACCGCGCAGACCCGCTGCGTGCTGGAGATCGTGATCGACGGCTTGACCGAGGCCGACGTGGCTGCGGCCATGCGCGCCGGGCTGCAGGCCGGCATCGCGCTGGGCGCCTCGGCCGGGCTGCTGCGGATGTCGGCGGGCAACTACGGCGGCAAGCTCGGGCCCTACCATTTTCACCTGCACAAGCTGATGGAGGCGGCGTGAACATCCGCCTGCGCCTGAGGCAGCCCCCGGGCCTGCGGCTGGACCTGCGCGGCCTGACGCCGGCACTGCTGGCCACGCTGGACGCTGCAGCCATCGAGCGGCTGCCGCTGGCCCAGGGCCGGCAGACGCTGGCGCTGGCCGAGTTCTTCGACGTGGCCTTGGCGGGCGCGGGCGACACCCTGGTCTTCGAGGGCGACCTGTCGCGCTGCGACCGTATCGGCTGGCAGATGGAAACAGGCCGCATCGTCGTCGAGGGTTCGGCCGGTGACCATGCTGGCGCCGGCATGCGCGCCGGTGCACTGCACGTGCATGGCAGCACCGGCCTGCTGACGGCCTGCGAGATGGCTGGTGGCCACCTGCAGGTGGGCGGCGATGTCGGCGACTTCGCCGCCAGCGCCCAG
>JANNMP010000414.1:0-7745 GCA_031398015.1 Burkholderiaceae bacterium | reverse complement strand
GATGCCTACAAGCGCTTTCTGGAAGGCCGGGTGCGCGAGCATTTCAAGTTGAGCGGCACGCCCCTGCGCATTGAATTCAAGTCGTCGCGGAACCCTTTTGACGACGGCAAGCTCTGATCGGATCAACCAGCGCCGACGCGCCCCTTTCCATGGCGTCTACGCGCTTTCCCTGATGTGATAAGGTCATTTGACCAACACTTTTCAACACGGAGTCATATCGTGAGCAACAAAGGGCAACTCCTCCAAGACCCGTTCCTGAACCTGCTGCGCAAAGAGCATGTGCCGGTGTCGATCTACCTGGTCAACGGCATCAAGCTGCAGGGCCACATCGAGTCGTTTGACCAGGACGTTTTCCTGCTGCGCAACACCGTGACACACAAGGTCTACCAGCACGCCAACTCCACCGGGGTTCCCGGCCGCCCGGTGAACTTCCACGCCAACGAGCCAGCCGACCCGGCTTGAGCCGCCACGCTGGCGAGACCGCTGTCACACCGCCGACCTTGAACCCGCATCCGCGCGACGGCGCTGCGCCGACCGCTGGCCCAGCGGCAAGGGTGGTGCTGGTGGGTGTTGACTTCGGCAACGGGCAGCACTTCGACCCCACGCTCGATGAACTGGCGCTGCTGGCCGAGAGTGCCGGTGACGAAGCGGTCGAACGTGTGATCGCCCGTCGCAAGGCGCCCGACCCGGCGCTGTTTGTGGGCAGCGGCAAGGCCGACGAGATCAAGGCCCTGGTGCAATTGCATGCTGCCGAGTGCGTCATCTTCGATCAGGCCCTGTCACCAGCCCAGCAGCGCAACCTGGAGCGTGCACTCGGCGTGGCGGTGGCCGACCGCACTGCGCTGATCCTGGAGATCTTTGCCCAGCGTGCGCAAAGCCATGAGGGCAAGCTGCAGGTCGAACTGGCCCGGCTGCAATACCTGGGCAGCCGCCTGGTGCGGCGCTGGAGCCACCTGGAGCGCCAGACCGGTGGCGCCGGCCAGCGTGGCGGCCCGGGTGAGGCGCAGATCGAGCTGGACCGCCGCATGATCGACGAGCGCGTCAAGTCCCTGAAGGCCAGGCTGGTGAAGGTGAAGCGCCAGCGTGACACGCAGCGCCAAGCGCGCCGCAAGAGCGGCAGCTTCCGTGTGTCGCTGGTGGGTTACACCAACGCCGGCAAGAGCACGCTGTTCAATGCCCTGGTCAAGGCCCGCGCCTATGCCGCCGACCAGCTGTTTGCGACGCTGGACACGACCACCCGCGCGTTGTACCTGGAGGCCCTGGGCGGCACGGTGTCCTTGTCCGACACGGTGGGCTTCATCCGCGACTTGCCACACAAGCTGGTCGAAGCGTTCGAAGCCACGCTGCAGGAAGCCAATGACGCTGACTTGCTCTTGCATGTGATCGACGCGTCCAGCCCGGTGCTGCAGGCCCAGCGCGATGAGGTCGAGCGGGTGCTGGCCGAGATCGGCGCGGCCGACGTGCCGCAGATCCTGGTGTTCAACAAGCTCGACCAGATGGACCCGCTGCCACGCGTGCTGCAAGACTGGGTCGAGCGCCCCGGCGCTGCTGCTGTGCCGCGGGTGTTTGTCAGCGCGCTGCGTGGCACCGGCATCGATGCGCTGCGTGCCTGCATCGCCCAGGCCGCCTCGCGCGGCTTGAAGCCGCCAGGGCTGTCCCCACTTGCAAACCTGTTGCCGACACTCGGCGATCCGGACGGGACGATGGCGCCTGAAGTTGCGCTTGAAGTTGCGCCCGAAGTTGCGCCCGAAGTTGCGCCCGAAGTTGCGCCCGAAGTTGCGCCCGAAGTTGCGCCGTTACCATCGGCCACCCCATGAATCCAAACGCCAACACCTCCTCCGACCCTGCCAACAACAAATTGGGCAGCCGCCATCTGGGCGCGCGCGTGAGCGCCGTGGCGCTGGCCGCACGTGCGCTGCTGGCCGGCGTGCTGCGCCGGCCACGCCCGCTGCAAGCCGGCGGCCGCAACGATGGCCCGCCCGACCTGGACGAGCTGTGGCGTGACTTCAACCGCAAGCTGGGTGGCCTGTTCAACAACAAAGGTGGTGGTGGCAACAACCAGCCGCCGCGGCGAGACCCGGGTGAAGGCGGCGGTGGTGGGCCGTCGTTCCAGCCCGACATGAAGAGCGCCGGCATCGGCGTGGGCCTGATCGGCTTTGTGGTGCTGGTGGTCTGGTTGGGCAGCGGCTTCTTCATCGTGCAGGAAGGCCAGCAGGCCATCGTCACCACCTTCGGCCGCTACAGCAGCACGGTGGACGCCGGCTTCCAGTGGCGCTTCCCGGTGCCGTTCCAGGCCCATGAGGCGGTGTCGGTCACCCAACTGCGCTCGGCCGAAATTGGCCGCAGCGGCGTCGGCCAGACCACCGGTCTGCGCGACTCGTCGATGTTGACGCAGGACGAGAACATCATCGACATCCGCTTCACCGTGCAGTACCGGCTGAGCGACGCAAAGAACTTCCTGTTCGAGAACCGCGACACCGACAACGCGGTGGTGCAGGCCAGTGAATCGGCGGTGCGCGAGATCGTCGGCAAGAGCAAGGTTGACTCGGTGCTGTACGAGGCGCGCGACGCGATCGCCGCTGACCTGGTCAAGTCGATCCAGGGCCAGCTGGACCGGCTCAAGGCCGGTGTGCTGGTGGTCAACGTCAACGTGCAGAACGTGCAGGTGCCCGAGCAGGTGCAGGCCGCCTTCAATGACGCCGTGAAGGCCGGTGCCGACCGTGACCGCTTCAAGAACGAAGGCCAGGCTTACGCCAGTGACGTGATCCCCAAGGCGCGCGGCACGGCCGCCAGGCTGCGTGAAGAGGCCGACGGCTACAGCCAGCGGGTGGTGGCGCAGGCCGAGGGTGATGCCCAGCGCTTCCGCTCGGTGCTGACCGAATACCAGAAAGCACCCGGCGTGACGCGTGACCGGCTCTACATCGACACCATGCAGCAGGTGTATTCCAACGTCAGCAAGGTGCTGGTGGAAAGCCGCAACGGCAGCAACCTGCTGTACCTGCCGCTGGACAAGCTGATCCAGCAGGCCGCCCCCGGCGCCGCGGCGGCAGCCGTGGCACAGCCCACACCATCGGCCGCGCTGCCCACTGACAGCGGTGCCGCAGGCGCCGCCGGTGCCGACGCCCGCTCACGTGACAGCGGCCGCAGCCGTGAGCGCGACGCGCGCTGATTGAAGGCCAATTGAACATGAACCGAATCGGACTCATCGTTGCCGGCGCGCTGCTGGCCCTGATGCTGTTGGCCTCGACCCTGTTTGTGGTCGACCAGCGCCAACTGGCCGTGGTGTACGCGCTGGGCGAAATCAAGGAAGTGGTGGCCGAGCCCGGCCTGAAGTGGAAGCTGCCGCCGCCGTTCCAGAACGTGGTGTTCCTCGACAAGCGGGTGCAGACACTCGACAGCCCCGAGACGCGGCCAATCTTCACCGCCGAGAAAAAGAGCCTGGTGATCGACTGGCTGGTGAAGTGGCGCATCTCCGAGCCGCGCCAGTTCATCCGCAACAACGGCACCGACATCCGCAACCTCGAGAGCCGGCTCAGCCCGGTGGTGCAGGCGGCGTTCAATGAAGAGATCACCAAGCGCACCGTGCGTGGCGTGCTGGCCGCCGAGCGCGACAAGGTGATGCAGGACGTGATGACGCGGCTGAAGGACGAATCCAAGGCCTTCGGCATCGAGATCGTCGATGTGCGCATCAAGCGGGTCGACTTCGTTGCCGACATCACCGACTCGGTCTACCGCCGCATGGAGTCCGAGCGCAAGCAGGTGGCCAATGAGCTGCGCTCGCAGGGCGCTGCCGACGGCGAGAAAATCCGTGCCGACGCCGACAAGCAGCGCGAGGTGATCATTGCCGAGGCCTACCGTGATGCCCAGAAGCTCAAGGGCGAGGGTGATGCCAAGGCTTCGGCGCTGTACGCCGATGCCTTCGGGCGTGACCCGCAGTTCGCCCAGTTCTACCGCAGCCTGGAGGCCTACCGCGCGAGCTTTCGCAACCGCAGCGACGTGATGGTGGTCGATCCGTCGAGCGAGTTCTTCAAGGCCATGCGTGGCAATGCAGCAGCGCCGGCAGCCGCTGCGCCGGCCGCCCCCAGGCGCTGACACTGGCCCCAGGCGCACAGCGGCAGCCGGCCATGATGGACTGGGTCTGGGGCGCGCTGGCGCTGATGCTAGTGTTCGAAGGGCTGCTGCCGTTCCTGAGCCCCACCGCCTGGCGCAGCGTGTTCGAGCGGGCGCTGAAGATGAGTGACGGCCAGATTCGCTTCATCGGCCTGTCGAGCATGCTGGTGGGCCTGTTGCTGCTGTTCCTCTGGCGCTGAACGGCTCGGCCCAGCGCCTCGGGCCGCAAGTGCCCGGCCAGTAGAATGCGGCTTTTGATCCCCCCGGGTTGTTCCATGTCTTCAGCTTGGCTGCTGCCCGAGCACATTGCCGACGTGCTGCCGGCCGAGGCCAGGCGCTTGGAAGAGTTGCGGCGCAGCCTGCTGGAGATGGCGCGCAGCTACGGCTTTGAGCTGGTGATGCCGCCGCTGCTGGAGCACCTGGAGTCTCTGCTCAGCGGCACTGGCCGGGCGCTGGACCTGCGCACCTTCAAGCTGGTGGACCAGTTGAGCGGCCGGTCGATCGGCATCCGTGCCGACGCCACGCCGCAGGTGGCGCGCATCGATGCCCACTTGCTCAACCGCCAGGGTGTTACCCGCCTGTGCTACTGCGGCCCGGTGCTGCACACCAGGCCGCAATCACCCCAGGCCACACGTGAACCGCTGCAGCTGGGCGCTGAAATCTACGGCCATGCCGGCCTGGAGGCCGACCTGGAAGTGCAGGATCTGGCGCTCGACGGCCTGCGTGCGGCCGGCCTGCACAAGCTGGTGCTGGATTTGGCCGATGCACGCATCGTGCGTGGTGTGCTGGCCGGCCTGGCGGTGGACGCAGCAACGCTGACTGAGGTGGTGGCGGCGCTGGCAGCCAAGGACAGCGCCACGCTGGCCAGTCTGTCGGCCGGCTTTCCCACCGAGACACGCGCCGCGTTGCGGGCCTTGCCGGGCCTGTATGGCGACAGCGCGGTGCTCGACCAAGCGCGGCGCGTGCTGCCGGCGCGGCCGATGATCGGCGCCGCGCTGGATGATCTGGACTGGCTGGCCAGCCATGTGGCGCGGGCCCACCCCGATGTGCAGCTGGGCTTCGACCTGGCCGACATGGGCGGTTATGCCTACTACTCGGGCGTGCGCTTTGCGGTGTATGCGCCGGGCTCGGCCGATGCCCTGCTGCGCGGCGGCCGCTATGACGAGGTCGGCGCAGTGTTTGGCCGCAACCGCCCGGCGGTGGGCTTCTCGACTGACCTGAAAGTGCTGGCCGCCAACGCCAGGCCCGAGCCCCGCCGCAGCGCGGTGCGCGCGCCGTGGAGTGAAGACCCGGCGCTGCGATGTGCAGTGCGCCGGTTGCGTGAGCAGGGTGACACGGTGGTCTGCATCCTGCCGGGCCATGGCCACGAGGCTGAAGAATTCGATTGCGATCGCGAGCTGGCTGCGGTCGACGGCCAATGGCTGCTGCGCGCGCTGTGACGGCGTCTGCCAACACAGCCAAGCCACCCACCAACGAAACACGGACAAGCATGCAACAAGGCAAGAGCGCGGCCGGCGGCCGCAACGTGGTGGTTGTCGGCACCCAGTGGGGCGACGAAGGCAAGGGCAAGGTGGTGGACTGGTTGTGCGACCACGCCCAGGGCGTGGTGCGCTTCCAGGGTGGCCACAATGCCGGCCACACGCTGGTGATCAAGGGCGTGAAGACGGCGTTGCAGCTGATCCCCTCGGGCATCATGCGCGACGGCGTGCCCTGCTACATCGGCAACGGTGTGGTGGTCGATCCCACGCACCTGCTGATGGAAATCCAGCGGCTGGAGGCGATCGGCGTCGAGGTGCGTTCGCGGTTGTTCATCAGCGAAAGCTGCCCGCTGATCCTGCCCTTCCATGTGGCGGTGGACAAAGCCCGCGAGGCGCTGCGCGAGGCCACGCCGGCCGGCAAGATCGGCACCACCGGCAAGGGCATCGGCCCGGCCTATGAAGACAAGGTGGCACGCCGCGCGCTGCGCATGCAGGACTTGAAGCACCCCGCGCGTTTTGCCGCCAAGCTGCATGAGCTGCTGGCACTGCACAACCAGGCGCTGGGTGGCTACCTCCAGGCCGAGACGCTCGAATTCCAACCAATTTACGACCAGGCGATGGCAGCCGCCGAGCAGCTCAAGCCGATGATGGCCGACGTGGGCCACCGCATCCACCTGGCCAGCACAGGTGGCGCCAACATCCTGTTCGAAGGCGCCCAGGGCACGCTGCTGGACATCGACCACGGCACCTACCCGTATGTGACGTCCAGCAACTGCGTGGCCGGCAATGCCGCAGCCGGCGCCGGCGTGGGGCCGGGCATGCTGCACTACATCCTGGGCATCACCAAGGCTTACACCACGCGGGTGGGCGGCGGGCCGTTTCCCACCGAGCTGGACATCAACGCTGCCGGCACGGTGGGCCACCACCTGTCCACGGTGGGCCAGGAGCGTGGCACCGTCACCGGCCGGGCGCGGCGCTGCGGTTGGCTGGATGCAGCGGCGCTGAAGCGCTCGATGATCATCAACGGCATCTCGGGCCTGTGCATCACCAAGCTCGACGTGCTCGACAAGCTGCCCGAGATCAAGGTGTGCGTGGGCTACACCCTGCGCGGCGAACACATCGACATCCTGCCGCTGGACGCTGACGACATCAGTGCTTGCGAGCCGCTGTGGGAGCACTTCCCCGGCTGGGACCAGAGCAGCTTCGGCGTCACCCAGTGGGACGCACTGCCGGCCAACGCACGTGCATACCTGCGGCGCATCGAGCAGCTGATCGGCGTGCCGATCGACATGGTGTCCACCGGCCCTGACCGCGAACACACCATCTTGCTGCGCCACCCGTACCAGGCCTGACATCCAAAGGACGCGACACATGCTCACCGACGACGGCAAGCACCTGTATGTGAGTTGGGACGAATACCACATGCTGATCGAGCGCCTGGCGCTGAAGGTGGCGCATTCGGGTTGGCAGTTCGACCAGATCCTGTGCCTGGCGCGTGGTGGCATGCGCCCGGGTGATGTGCTGTCGCGGGTGTTCGACAAGCCGCTGGCCATCATGAGCACCAGCAGCTACCGGGCCGAGGCCGGCACCATCCAGGGCCGGCTCGACATGGCCAAGTACATCACCATGCCCAAGGGTGAACTGGCCGGGCGGGTGCTGCTGGTCGATGACCTGGCGGATTCAGGCGTCACCTTGCGCGCTGTGGTTGACCGACTGCGCGGCGTGCCGTCGATCAGAGAATTGCGCACCGCCGTGCTGTGGGTCAAGGGCGTGTCGTCGTACACGCCGGAGTACTACGTCGAGATGCTGCCCTCCAGCCCCTGGATCCACCAGCCGTTCGAGGACTATGACAACTTGCGTCCCGAGGGGCTGGCCAAGAAGTTCTCGGTTTGACAGCACGCCACCACCATGCGGACAGCGCCCTGACCAGGGCGATTCGAGAAGCCAAAACAGCGGGGCCAAGCCGAATCGGCGGCCCCAAAACAAAAAGCCAGCACACATGTGCTGGCTTTGAATTTGGTGCCCAGAAGAGGACTCGAACCTCCACGCCGCTAAGCGCTAGTACCTGAAACTAGTGCGTCTACCAATTCCGCCATCTGGGCAGGTACAGAAATTTGGAGTTTAGCATCATCAAGAACGACACCATCCAAGCGCCCA
>JANNMP010000399.1:0-6488 GCA_031398015.1 Burkholderiaceae bacterium | reverse complement strand
TCGACATGCACTGCGACGAAAGTGACGACCCGCTGTCACGCCACATCGAGACCCTGGCCTTCCACACCCAGCGCCTGGGGCTGCAGGGCCGGGTGACGGGCTCACACCTCACATCGATGCACTCGATGGACAACTACTACGTCAGCAAGCTGCTGCCGCTGATTGCCGAGGCCGGTGTGCATGCGGTGGCCAACCCGCTGATCAACATCACGCTGCAAGGCCGCCATGACAGCTACCCCAAACGCCGGGGTTTGACGCGGGTGCCCGAGCTGATGGACGCCGGTGTCAACGTGGCCTTCGGGCAAGACTGCGTGCTGGACCCCTGGTATGCGCTGGGCTCGGGCTGCATGTTGGAGGTGGCCGCCATGGGCCTGCATGTGGCGCAGATGACCAGCCCCGCGCGCATGCGGGCCTGCTTCGACGCTGTGACCGTGAACGCGGCGCGGGTGATGGGCCTGCCGAGCGACGGCCTGGTGCTGGGCGCGCCGGCTGACTTTGTGCTGCTGCAGGCCCGTTGCCCGGTGGAGGCCTTGCGCCTGCGCGCCACACGCTTGCTGGTGGTGCGGCGTGGCCAGGTGCTGGCGCGCACGCCGGCCGCCACCGCCGCGCTCAGCCTGCCTGGCCGCCCGGCGCAAGTCGATTGGACACTGCCGCGATGACCCCGCGCTCGGGTGACCGGCCTGCTGCAGCGGCACCACCGCACCAGGCCCGCTGGCTAGAATCAATTTGAAAGGTCTGCCGCGCCAGCTTTGCACCCACCCAGCGCGGCGCCACAACAGCACACCATGAAACTCATCGGATCGCTCACCAGCCCTTACGTGCGCAAGGTGCGCGTGGTGATGGCCGAGAAAAAGCTCGACTACCAGTTGGTGCTGGAAGACGTGTGGGCCTCAGACGCCATGCTCAAGAGCAACCCGCTGGGCAAGGTGCCCTGCCTGGTGCTCGATGGTGGCGAGGCGGTGTTTGACAGCCGGGTGATCGTCGAGTACGTCGACACCTTGTCGCCGGTGGGCAAGCTGATCCCGCCGTCGGGCCGTGAGCGGGTGGAGGTGCGCACCTGGGAGGCCCTGGCCGACGGTGTGTGTGATGCCGCCATCCTGGCGCGCATGGAGGCCAACTGGCCCGCGCGTGAAGGCGCACGCTGCCAGCCCTGGATCGACCGTCAGATGAGCCGGGTCAAATCGGCGCTGAAGGCCATGGCCCTGGGCCTGGGCGACAAGCCCTGGTGCAACGGCAACCACTTCACGCTGGCCGACGTGGCCGTGGGCTGCGCGCTGGCCTACCTCGACTTCCGCTTTGCCAGCATCGACTGGCGTGCTGACCACCCCAACCTGGCCAAGCTGGCCGAAAAGCTGGCCGCGCGGCCCAGCTTCATCGACAGCGCGCCACCGGCCTGACCGGGCCGGTCGCCGCATCGGCGCGGCTCAGGACGGCACCGTTGCCGGCGCGCGCCACGCTGTTCTGGCATCGGCTGCCGGCGCAAAACTCTCGGCCCGCGCCTGCGGCCAGTACAGGCTGAACACCGGGTGCGGCCAGTCGGCCTCACCGCGCTCAGCCGCCAGCAGTGCGCCAGGCGCCACCGTCAGCAGCAGGCTGCTGAGCAGGCGCACCTCTTGGTCAGCCGTGCGGCGCACGATGTGGCTGGCGCTGATCTGGCGCGGGTGTTGCAGCCCGGCGGCCTGCACCAACTCGCCCAGCGCCTTGAGCGTGTTGCGGTGGAAGTTGGCCACGCGGGTGATCTTGTCGGGCACCACCAGTGCTTGCTGGCGTGCCGGGTCTTGCGTGGCCACGCCGGTCGGGCAGGTGCCGGTGTGGCAATGCTGGGCCTGGATGCAGCCCAGCGAGAACATGAAGCCACGCGCCGAATTGCACCAGTCGGCGCCCAGCGCCATCGCCCGCGCGATGTCGAAGGCGCTGACGATCTTGCCGGCGCAGCCGATCTTGATGCGGTTGCGCAGGTTCATGCCCACCAGCGTGTTGTGCACCAGGCGCAGGCCTTCGGCCATCGGCGTGCCCACATGGTCGGTGAACTCCAGCGGCGCCGCGCCAGTGCCACCCTCGGCACCATCGACGACGATGAAGTCGGGCAGCAGCCCGGTGGCCACCATTGCCTTGACGATGGCAAACCATTCCCAGGGGTGGCCGATGCACAGCTTGAAACCCACCGGCTTGCCACCGCTCAAGCTGCGCAGCCGGTCGATGAACTGCAGCAGCTCGATGGGCGTGCCGAAGGCGCTGTGCGCGGCCGGCGAGATGCAGTCTTCACCCACCGGGATGCCACGTGCCGCAGCAATCTCGGCCGTCACCTTGGGGCCGGGCAGCATGCCGCCATGGCCGGGCTTGGCGCCCTGGCTCAGCTTCAACTCGATCAAGCGCACCTGCGGCTCGCGGGCGGTGGCGCTGAACTTGTCGGCGCTGAAGCTGCCATCGTCGTTGCGGCAGCCGAAGTAGCCCGAGCCGATCTCCCAGACCAGGTCACCGCCGTGCACGCGGTGGTGCTCGCTGATCGAGCCTTCACCGGTGTCGTGCGCAAAACCGCCGGCCTTGGCGCCGCCGTTGAGCGCTAGGATGGCATTGGCCGACAGCGCGCCAAAGCTCATCGCCGAGATGTTGAACAGGCTCATCGAATACGGCCGCGTGCAGCGCGCGCCGCCGATGCTGGTGCGAAAGTCGCAACTGGCCAGCACGCTGGGCTGCAGTGAATGGTTGATCCACTCATAACCCACAGCATGCACGTCCAGCTGGGTGCCGAACGGGCGCTTGTCAGAGTCGTTCTTGGCGCGCTGGTAGACCAGGCTGCGCTGCTGGCGTGAGAACGGCACGGCCTCGCGGTCGCTCTCCAGAAAATACTGGCGGATCTCGGGCCGGATCCATTCGAACAAGAACCGCAGGTGGCCGATGACGGGGTAGTTGCGCAGCAGCGCATGGCGGGTCTGGCGCAGGTCGCCGATGCCGATGGCCAGGCCAGCGGCGCCGGCGGCCACCAGCGCCAGCGGCCCCGCTGCGCCCGGCTGGGTCAGCCACAACGCCAGGCCGCTGGCCAGCAGCAGCGCAGCGCCGGCCAACGTGAGGTAACGCACCGGGAAGAACCGGTCCAGCGTGATCAACCAGGTGGGCATGCCAGCTCCGTCAGCGTTGGCGCAACAGCGCGCCCGGTGCTGTCTGCCAACGGCACAGCACCACAGGCAATTGGACGGCGCTGGCGCGCTGCCGATCTGGCGATCAGCGGCGCTGTCAGGGGCCAATCCTGCGCTGATAAACTCCGGCCCCAGCGCCGATTTGTTCCTGATTGCGGGCGCTCTACAAATGCCGCTAAACGTGTGACGCCCGACCCGGTGGCCCGCGCATGCAGCGGCACCGGGTCTTGTTTTTTTGGATCGCCTCACACCATGGGCTTCATCGGCCACGTCACCCCACAGACCCAGCACTTCAGCGCCCCGCTGCCGCTGCGCAGCGGCGCGGCGCTGGCCGCGTATGACCTGGTGTATGAAACCTATGGCACGCTGAACGCGGCGCGCAGCAACGCGGTGCTGGTCTGCCATGCATTGAACGCCAGCCACCATGTGGCCGGCACCTACGCCGGGCAAGACAAGAGTGAAGGCTGGTGGCACAACCTGGTGGGCCCGGGCTTGCCGCTGGACACCGAGCGGTTCTTCGTCATCGGTGTCAACAACCCGGGGTCATGCTTCGGCTCCACCGGCCCGCTGCACACCAACCCCGATCCCGCCAAAGGTGGCCAGCCCTGGGGCGCTGACTTTCCGGTGGTGACGGTCGAAGACTGGGTCGATGCCCAGGCCCGGCTGCTGGATGTGCTGGGCATCCACAAGCTGGCGGCCGTGCTGGGTGGCAGCCTGGGCGGCATGCAGGCGCTGAGCTGGACACTGCGCCACCCGCAGCGTGTGGGTGAATGCATTGCGGTGGCCACCGCGCCCAACCTGTCGGCGCAGAACATCGCCTTCAATGAAGTGGCGCGCCGCGCCATCATCACCGACCCCGACTTCCACGGCGGCCACTTCTATGCCCACGGCGTGCTGCCCCGGCGCGGCCTGCGCGTGGCGCGCATGATCGGCCACATCACCTACCTGAGCTACGACTCGATGGAGCAGAAGTTCGGCCGCAGCCTGCGCGCGGCCGGCGCCGACGGGCGCACGCCCGACCTGGGCTACAGCACGCAGGACATCGACTTCCAGATCGAAAGTTATCTGCGCCACCAGGGCGACAAGTTCAGCGGCTACTTCGACGCCAACACCTATTTGCTGATCACCCGCGCGCTGGACTACTTCGACCCCGCCAGCGACCACGGCGGTGATTTGTCGGCGGCCTTTGCCGCCGCGCGCGGCAAGCGCTTCACCGTGGTGAGCTTCACCACCGACTGGCGCTTCCCGCCGGCGCGCAGCCGCGAGATCGTCAAGGCCCTGGTCGACAACCGCATCGACGTGAGCTATGCCGAGATCGACGCGCCGCACGGCCACGACGCGTTCTTGCTCGACGATGCGCGCTACCACGGCGTGCTGCGCGCCACCTTCGAGCGCATCGCCGCCGGGGTGGCGGCATGACCACACCCAGCCTGATCAGCGCCGAGTTGCAGGCCATCGCCGACCTGGTGCCCACCGGCGCGCGCGTGCTCGACCTGGGCTGCGGTGACGGCGCGCTGCTGGCGCATCTGCAGCAGGCCAAAGGCTGCAGCGGCTATGGCGTGGAGATATCCGACGACAACGTGCTGGCCTGCGCCCGCCGTGGTGTCAACGTGGTGCAGCTGAACCTGGAAGACGGCCTGGCGCTGTTTGGTGACCGCAGCTTTGACGTGGTGTTGCAACTGCAGACCCTGCAGCACCTGCGCAACACCGAGCGCATGCTGCGCGAGACGGTGCGGGTGGGCCAGCTTGGCATCGTCAGCTTCCCCAACTTTGCCCACTGGCCGCACCGCCTGGCGGTGCTGGCCGGGCGCATGCCGGTGACCAAGAGCCTGCCCTACCAGTGGTACGACACGCCCAACATCCGCGTGGGCACGCATGCGGATTTTGAAGTGCTGGCGCGCCGCAACGGCCTGGCGGTGCTCGACAGCTTCGGCCTGCACGCTGGCCGCGCGGTGCGGCGCTGGCCCAACCTGCTGGCCAGCGTGGCGGTGTTCAAGATCCAGCGCGGCTGATGTGACCGGTGCGCTGGCGCGGCCAGCGCCTGGCCATCAGCGCCAACCCGCCCAGCCACAGCAAGGCGGTGGCCGGCTCGGGCACCACGGTGACCACCAGCGGCGTCATCGTGCCGGTGAAGCGGCCGCTGCCGGCAAAACTGACGGTGGTGACAAAGGCCGTGGGGTCGGCCGGGTTCAGAGCGGCCGATTCTTCGATGCCGTCGATGCGAAAGCGAGCCACGCCGCTGCCGTCGAAGAAGTATTCAGTGCCCGCAGCCAGCCCGGTCTGCAAGCTGTAGGCGCTGCCGTTCCACAGCCACAGCTTGTATTGGCCGTCGCCCACATCGGGCAGTTTGACGCTGCGAAACAGCGGGTCACCGGCGCCGATGGCGTAGTCATAGCCCACGGCGATGTCGGGGTCGATGGCGATCTGCTCGCCCTGCACCACCGCAATGTCGAACTTGAAACGGCCGTCGGGGCCCACGCTGGGCAGGTAGACCGCCACCTCGTTGCCACCGCCGGCCAGCGGCGCCAGCTCAAACAGCGTGCGCGAGCGGCCTTTCAACAGGTTGTTGGCCGCCACCTCCAGCTGCAGCGAGATTTCATAGCGCTTGCCGAACTCCAGCCCCGACGGAAACCCTGCCACTGACGCATTGCTGAACACGTCATTGAAACTGTAGGACGTGGCATCGGCTGCCAGCGAGCGGCTGTGCAGCAGCGTGGCGCTGGTGATGCGGCTGCGGTCGGCCGATTCGGCATTGATGCGGCGCACCTGGATCGTCACCGCCGTGGGCGCCGTGCCGGTGGCAGGCACCGCCCAGCTCAGCAGCGGGTTCAGGCCGCCGCCGGTCAGGCGCACATCGGTGACGAAGGCCGGCAGCGCGGTGGCGTCGAAGTCGGGCGCGCTGTAGGTCAGCGACTTGGTTGTGCCGCCCAGCTGCGGATTGCTGGCGGTCAGGCTGAACGGTGTGGCATCCCACGCCGCCAGCAACCCGGCCACCACCGGGTTGGCGCGGTTGTAGCTCCAGGTGTACTCGCTGCGGCCTCCGCCGCCGCCCGATGTCAGCCCGACAAAGTTCATCGGCTGTGGGTCGAGCAGGCGGCCCATGGCCGCATGCGTCAGCGCCAGGCTCGTTGTCGCGCCGTTGGTGCTGCGGTACCACAGCCCGTTGGCCTGGTTCTGCACCGCGAAGCTGTCGGTGTCGGGCGACGGGTGGACGAAGGTCGACACCCGCACCCGGTCGGTGTTGGGCCCGTTGAAGAAGCGGCTGTTGCCGATGCGGTCGTTGAAGGCCTGTGTGAAGAGGTTGCCGAAGCTGCCGAACGGCACGACGATGGGGTCGGCGGCGCTGTCGCC
>JANNMP010000357.1:0-4726 GCA_031398015.1 Burkholderiaceae bacterium | reverse complement strand
GCCCACGGCGGCACGCACCGGGGTGATTTCGGTGTTCATCGCCGAAGACCACCACATCACGCTGTGGGGCCTGAGCCGGCTGATCGAAGCCGCCGGCCCGCACCTGCAGCTGGTGGGCACCGCCAGCTCGCGCAGCGAGCTGATCAACCACCCCGCCGCCGCCCGTGCCGACGTGATCGTGCTCGATCTCGACCTGGCCGGTGAAGACGCCGCCGCCGCCATGGCCGTGCTGCGCCAACGCTGCCCCGGCCGGGTGCTGGTGCTCACTGGCAGCGCCGACAGCAACCTGCACCGCGCCGCCGTGCTGCAGGGCGCGCGCGGCGTGGTGCACAAGAGCGAGCCGGCCACCACCATCCTGCGCGCCATCGAAAAAGTGCATGACGGCGAGGTCTGGCTCAACCGCGCGCTGCTGGGCCAGGTGCTGGGCCAGCTCACCGACAGCGAAGCCGTGCCGGTGCACGCCGCTGACCCGCAGGCCCAGCGCATCGCCAGCCTGACCCCGCGTGAGCGGCAGATCGTGGCCACCCTGGTGGGCAGCGCCGCCGACAAGCAGTTTGCCGTGGCCCAGGCCCTGGGCATGAGCGAGCACACGCTGCGCAACCACCTGACCACCATCTACAGCACGCTGGGCGTGCGCGGCCGGCTCGAGCTGCATGTGTACGCCGGCAGCCACGGGCTGGGGGCGCCGGGGCGCGACGGGGCGGGTTGAGGCGCGCTCTGGCCTTGTTCAGGCGGGCGCGGCTATCCTGCCAATCGCTCGGCGGCGCCTCTGACGCCTGCCAGGATGCTGTCGGCAACTTGGTGTGGAAAACCAGGTGGCAGTTGCGCGCGCACCTGGGCCAGCACCTCAGGCGTTCGCGCCACCAGATCGTCAAGGACAGCTTGAGCCGGTTGCCCATCGGCGGTGACGACGCCATGGCGTATGCCAAGTTCCAGCCAGTGCCGGCGGTGGATGTCCAAGATCTTCCAGTGCGCACTCTTCGCTCGAAGAGCCATGGCCAGTTTGGCCTTGTGGGCCGAGATCTTCGCGGGCCCTTCGCCCAGCACCGGATAGGCTGACAGCACGTCGTACAGCGGTGTCAGTTGGTAGCGCCCGCCGGGGCGGATGAAGAGGCTGAAATTCTTCGCGTGGCCGTCGGTGGCGCACAACATCCAGAACAGCAGCTGCGCCTGGAAGAAGACCCTGCGGTCCAGTTCTCGGGCCAACGAGCCTTCCAGCACCTGAAGGATGCTGTCCATGCCCGGCCCGCCGTCGGCCTCGTATTTCGCCTCGGGCGGTACCCCTTTGGCTTGGCAAAGGTCTTCCTGCGGCAGGCGCAGAAGACGCCGGTCACCTTGCGCAGCCGTCCACCACGCGCGATCAAACCGCTCGACGGCCAGCACCTTCACGTCTTCGAAGCACATGGGCTCGCAGGCGGCCACGGGCAGGCCATAGGCGGCGAGGATCCGGGCGCAAAGCCATTCGTTCTCGACCGAGTCGGTCATGTCGAGCTGCATGCCGCCGACCAGTCCGAGCGGCAGCTTGAGAATGTGGCTGGTCGGCGTGGCGCCCTGCGGCATGCACCACTGGCCGTCCAGCTGCAGCAGCGCCGTTTTCTCCTGCGCACCGGCGATCGAGATGCGCAGGTCGCCGTCGCCGCCCTCGAGCCCAAGCACTTGGGGCGTGGTGATGGCGCGCAGCATTGCGGCCACCTGGCCTTCGGTGAGCGGTTCAGCCTGAAGTGGTGCCACGCCGGCCGATACCGCCCCCACCGGCAGAATCTCCAGCGCGCCGACGCAATCGCGGCCGGCTTCGGCCAGAAGATCGAACGCGTCGGTTGTCCCTGTCCGGTAGCGGCGCGCCATGCGTTCGCGGATGTCCTTGCTGTCCGGCAGCAGGTTCTCAAAGTAAGCCCGCACCTGGGGGCCACGATGTGCCTGGTTGCCTGGCGTGAACGGCAGCGACAGTGACAAGGGCCGGCCTTGCTCGGACTGAACCCAGCCCTGGTCGTACTGCAGCGTGTCGGGTGCGTTCGGCGCCAAGCCCCAAGCGCCGGCAAAGGCTCCGTTCATCCACAGCCCCAGCGAACGGCGTTGCGAGCGGCGTCCCATGGCTCACCAGGTTGGCTTGTCGCCCTGGCCGGACCGGCGCACATCGGCGCTCGCACTGGCGTCGATCGCGGGTTTGCTGAGCACCAACTCCACGCCCAGGATGCCCAGCAGCTTGAGCAGCCTGGCCACGCCGACGCTGTCGGCATGGCGTTCCAGCGTGGAGTAGGTCTGCTGCGTCACGCCAAGGCGCAAGGCCACTTCGTTCTGGGTCAGGCCGGCCTCCTTGCGGAAGGCCTGGAGCAGGACGGACAGTTGTTGCGCCGTGCGCAAGCGGTACTCGCTCATACAAACAAGCCTCCGGACTGCAATCTTGCCAAACATATCATAGTCTGTTTTTTGACGATACAGCCTTTGAAATGTTTTATCGATAAACAGCATGCAGGCTGTGGCGCCACGGGCTGGGGCGCCGGGGCGCGACGGGGCGGGTTGAGACCAGCCTGCCGAGGGCGCTGGTGGCGTCTGATTCGGCTCCCGTTTCGTTCATGACACGTTTCGATTGTTTTGTTTATAGTCGCCAGATGTCCACACGGACCCACTGGAACCATCCATGGCCGCCACCGCTTTGACCAAGATGACGCTCCCCGCCGAAAGGGAGGTGCAAGCTGCCATGCAAGGGCAACGTGCCCTGGCAGCGTTTCTGGCCACCCGATTCGAGACCCAGCACATCCAGATCTTCGACGACAAGAACCAGGCCCACCAGGTGGAGCTTCCGACCTCGGCGCTGCGTCTGCTGGTGGACATCCTCGCCGAGCTGGCGGACGGCAACGCGGTCAAGGTGGTGCCGGTCCATGCCGAGCTCACGACGCAGGAAGCGGCCGACATGCTCAACGTCTCCCGCCCGCACCTGGTGAAGCTGCTGGAAGAAGGTGGCCTTCCGTTCCACAAGACCGGCAAGCATCGGCGTGTGCGCTTCGCCGATCTGATGCAGTTCAAGTCCCAGCGGGAGCAGGCCAGTGAGGACGCGATGGCTGCGTTGGCCAAGCAGGCCCAGGAGCTGGCCCTGGGCTACGAATGAGGTCGTTGCCGTTCACGGCCGTCTACGACGCCTGTGTCCTGTACCCCGCGCCACTTCGGGACTTGCTCATGTGGCTCGGGCTCTCGGGGCGCTTCCGCGCGCGGTGGAGCTCCCAGATTCACGACGAGTGGAAGCGCAATCTGCTGATCAACCGGCCTGACCTGACCAGCGCGCAGCTCGATCGCACGTCAGGTCTGATGGACCTGGCCATTCCAGGCGGCCTGGTGACCGGCCACGAACCCCTCATCACCGGCCTGACACTCCCTGACGCCAACGACCGACACGTGCTCGCGGCCGCGATCCGCTGCAACGCCAGCGTGATCGTGACCTTCAACGAAAAGGACTTCCCGGCATCAGCCCTGGCGCCCTATGGCATCGAGGCGCAGCACCCGGACCTCTTCATCGACAACCTGTTTCACCTGGACCAGGCTGCGGTCGTGGCCGCAGCCCAACGACAGCGGGCGCAGCTCAAGAATCCTCCGCTGGATGTGGACCACTACCTTGATGTGCTTCTGCGCCAGGGGCTCGTCCAGACCGCCGAGACACTCGCAGCCTATCGCGCGATCTTGTGAACGCTCGCACTGAAGGAACCAACATGGCACGCCCCGTCAACTGCATGCGCCCCGTTCACCCCGGCGAGGTACTGCGCGAAGACTTTCTGGCGCCGCTCGGGCTGAGCGTGAACGCCTTGTCTGTCGCCTTGCATGTTCCCGCCACCCGTATCCATGAAATCGTCAAAGGCCGCCGTGCCGTCACGGCGGACACTGCTGCCAGGTTGGCCAGGCACTTTGGCGGTGACGCCACGTCCTGGCTGGTCTTGCAAGCCAACTACGACCTCAAGACTTTGCCCACACACGACGACATCGAGCGGCTGGTGCTCGTGCGCGAACAGCTTGCCGCTTCGCTTGACCGCTCAGCCTTGTGGTCGAACGACGCGTCTCAATTGAGCCTGCCGAACAGACCGAGTGTGGACCATTGAAGAGATCGTTCACCGGGCAGGGCGCCTGAGCCGCAAGCCAAGAAGCGCGGCCCGGACAAGGCGCGCTGGAAGCCTGAAGTACCCTTTGATCGCCGCCGGCTCGCTCCCAGCGATCTGGATGTGGTTCTTGTCCTTGAATCCCGCCCCGCCGTAGAGGTGTTCGCCCTCAATGAATGGGGCGCGCACGCCATAGCTGTTTGCGCTCGGGGTCAGGTGCGCCGGCTTGCCGTCCAGGATCGACTCTGCGGTTCTGCGCTCACGCCGGCGCAATCTCAATTTGAAGCGCGTCCTGCCGCTGCCCCACCAGCCGGGCCACGTCGATATGCGTCTCCCGTTCGAAATACCAGAAGCTCAGCGGGAAGCCGTCGATCCGCCAGGTGCGCAGGCCGGCGATGCCGAGGGTGTGGCCCAGCGTGGGTGAGCCGATGGCAGGGTTGTGCTGCCGCTCCTGCCGCGCCTTGTGCAACGCCTCCACCAACTTGACGGCAACCCGCTCACCCGCCTCTCGGCGGTAGAAGCGCACGTCCTGGCGGCGGCCATCCCGCGCCAGCGGGCGCAGCTGAAAGGGCTTCACCCCAGGCTGCCGCGTGCAATCGCCATCAGTTCATCGTGGTCGGCCTGGGTGTCGGCCACAGCGGGCC
>JANNMP010000345.1:0-3173 GCA_031398015.1 Burkholderiaceae bacterium | reverse complement strand
CGCGTCTCCGTCGTACAGCAGGCGCACGTTGGCCGCACCACCGCGTGGGGACGTGGCTTCCAATGAAAAGCTGGCGCTGCCGGAGCACTTGTCCTGCACACCACGCACCAAGACCGAATGGGTTGAAAACACGGTGCCGTTGGCATTGGGCACACCGGTGGCGGTCAACTGGGTCCAGGTCAATGGCTTGGGGATGTTGGGTTGGTCGATCACCACACTCGGCGGCCGCGCGCCGAGGGCCAACACCTGGCCTGGCCGTGGCGCGCCAGCATTGACGTTGTCAGACGCATCCACCGAGACCAACCGGGTGCCCGCAGCCATCGGGTTGCCGTAGCCGTCCTCCAGCAGCAGCGCGATGGTTGCCTGCGGCAGCGGCGACCCTTCCGGGCAGGTCGGTTGCAGGCGCAAGAAGAGTGCAGACGGCGCGCTGCCGGTCAGCAAGTTCTGCTCACGGCTGAATTGCGTCAGCGGCAGGATGGCCGTCGGGTCACCCGTCGTCGACGCGTTGCTCAGGTAGATGATGGTTGAGGCCCGAATGTGCGCGGTGAGTCGCACACGATCGCCTAGCGCGCGGAATCCCGAATTCTGTTGAAACGGGATAAGGATGTCGGTGTCACCGTTGACGGTGATGTTCGGTGAACCATTGCTGATGACGGATGCTCCAGGGATGCCATCCTTGTTGGCATCGACAAACGCATCACCTAGATCAGCGAAGGTGTCGCCGACGAGGTCGTAGACGTTGTTGCCGTTGTTGTCGTCGAAGTCCTCCAGACCGACCGCGTAGGCAGTGACGACAACGCGGTGGTCCTGCGGCCGGCGTTCTTGCGAAACCACATTGCAAGAGCAGGCGCCGTTCACCGTCCGGCACGAGCCGTTGTCGGCGGTGCACACGGCGGCCCCCGAGCCGATGAAGTTCACCACGGTGCCGTCCGGCACGGGGTTGGAGAACTGGTCAGCCAGGCGCACGGTGACCACGGCGATCTCGCCATCGAACGTGCCGCCGTCGATGTTGGCCTTGTCGACCGACAACGAGAACGAGCGCTGCAATGGCAGGCCGGTGGAGATCGACAAGGTGTCAGAGTAGGTCTCCAGCAGCTTTCCGGCATAGAAAGTGCGCGCCCGCACACGCACCGGCGTGGGCACCGTGCCTGAGTTGATCTGAATGGCCACTGTGCCGTCGGCATTGGTGCGCTTGATGTAGTTGACCTTGCTCAGCACGTCGGGTGTGCCGCAGGCCGGCGGGTTGGCGGGTGCGCCGCCACTGGGCTGGAACCCATCCAGGTTCAAGGTGCCGACATAAGTCGTCGCATCGAAACAGACATCGGCATCGGCCACACCGTTACCGGCCAGGTCAACCAGCCGGAAGACCAGGCTGGCGTTCTCCTGCCGGCCGTTGCCGCCCTGACCGCGCAGGGTGATGGACTTGTCCGACGGCGAGACTGACACAAAGCGCAGGCTGCCGGCAGTGGGGGCGATCACCGTCAATCGGACCGACTTCGTGTCGGAGCCGATCGTGGCGGTGATCGTCACTTCGCCGTCGGCAATCTGGGCGCAGCCGTTGTCGACAAAGGTGGCAACAGCAACGCCGGTTGGCTGCGTGATGGCGCTGGGCGTCAGAGTGGCCTTGCCCGATGCACAGGAATTGGTGAAGTTGACGGTGACCGGCTGGGTGTAGGGCAAGCCGTTCTGGCGCACCCGCACTGTGATGCCGGTTGAGCCGTACGAAGACACGCTGGACGATAGGACCTCCGGTGTGTCCAGCGTCAGTGTGGCCGGCTGCGTGCCCACCGACCCCGAGGCAAAGAAGTTGGCCGAACCAGTGACTGTCTGCGTGCCGACGGTGGCGCTCGCCACCACGCGCCCGGCGCCGGTGGACGCGCCCAGCGACGAGACGGTGAGCGTGGCCAGGCCGCCCACGCCGGTGAGCTGCGAGCCGGCCTCTGGGTCAAGTTTGACCAGCGACACGCTTTGGTCGACCGAGAACTGCACCAGTTCGCCCACCATCGCGACGCCATTGCGCCTGAGCACCGCCCGCGCCCGCACCGGCTGGCCCGCCACGACGTCGGTGGTGGCCTCGCCAGCGCTGTCGACCAGGGTCGTCTCCAAGGTCAGCGTGGGTGTGGTGCTGCCGCCGCCATTCGACCCGGAACCATCGCCCGGCAGCACCGGGTCGCCGCTGCCACTGCCGCCACCGCCACCGCACCCCACCAGCGCCAGTACACACAGGCCAGCCAACCAGGATTTGATTTTCGAAAAACGCATTCAGAAACTCCCTGTCGGGCAAGGCGCCGATCACAGCGCCGCAGTGGTCAGCGCGCCGCAGAGCGCTCGGTCACGATCTTGGGGGTGATGAAGATCAGCAGCTCGGTCTTGTCCGACGAACGCACCGTGTTGCGGAACAACGCGCCCATGTAGGGCACATCGCCCAGAAACGGCACCTTGTTGATGTCGGTGCGATCGGTCTGGGTGAAGATGCCGCCGATCACCACCGTGCCGCCGTTTTCCACCAGCACCTGGGTCTGCGCATGCTTGGTGTTGATGGCCGGGCCGGCCGAGGTGATTTCACCGCGGCTGTCCTTGGCAATGTCCAGCAGCATGATGACGCTGCCTTCGGGCGTGATCTGGGGTGTCACTTCCAGGCGCAGGCTGGCCTTCTTGAACTGGATCGATGTGGCGCCGCTGCTGGTGGCCACTTGGTAAGGGATTTCTTCGCCCTGCTCGATCACCGCCTTTGACTGGTCGGCCGTGATCACCCGCGGGCTGGACACGATCTTGCCCTTGCCGTCGGCCTCCAGCGCCGACAGCTCCAGGTTCAAGAAGCGGTTGGCCGCCGGGCTGAACAGCGACAGCGCCAGGCTGGCCGCCGATGTGCCGCTGATCGACGCCGCCGGCAGGTTGACGAAGTTGCTGTTGTTGAAGGTGCTCAGCAGTGCGGCCGAGCCGGTCACCCCGTTTTGCTGCGTCTGGCTGCCGATGGCGGTGTTGTTGCCGCCGATGGTGACGTAGTTGCCGCCGCCGATCTTGTAGCCCGGGATGCCGCCCTGGATGCCGCGCACATCGGTCGAGCCCAGCTTCACGCCCAGTGAGCGGCCGAAACGGTCATCGGCCTCGACGATGCGGGCCTCGATCAGCACCTGGCGCACCGGGATGTCGATCTTGCCGATCAGCACCTG
>JANNMP010000344.1:0-2485 GCA_031398015.1 Burkholderiaceae bacterium | reverse complement strand
CAGTTGGCCCGTGTGGCGAGACAGCGCGACGCGCGGAAGTGAATGAGGTCGCGCACCGTTGACGAGCCCGGACCGGGTGTCGCCAGACCTATGCCACCGGCCTCTACCAAGGGGCGCTGGAGATCCGCGGCCGTGGCAATTCCACCTGGGACATGCCCAAGAAGGGCTACCGCCTCAAGCTGCCATCACCCGGCGCCACGGTGCTGGACATGCCCGCCGACCGCGACTGGGTCTTGCTGGCCAACTATGCCGACAAGACCTTGATGCGCGCCGCCGTGGGCTTCGAGTTGAGCCGCCGGCTGGGCATGACCTGGACACCCCGCATGCGCTACGTCGACCTGTACCTGAACGGTGAATTCTTGGGCAATTACCTGCTGGGCGAGCATGTCAAGGTGGCACCGCACCGGGTGAATGTGGCGCCGATGCTGGCCACCGACATCAGCGAACCGAACGTCAGCGGCGGCTATCTGGTGGAGGCCGACTTCCCCGAGTACGTCAGCGTGGGCGACATCACCACCACCACCTCGTCGGGCATCCTGTTCAACATCAAGGCGCCGGGCAACATCGCCTTGACGCAGTTCAACTACATCGCCGGCCACCTGCAACTGGTGGAAAACACGCTGCTGTCCAACAACTTCGATCCACGGCGCACCGGCTACCCGACGCTGATCGACACCAACACCTTCATCGACTGGTGGATCGTCAAGGAACTGGTCAAGGACGTCGACGGGCCGTTCTACTCCAGCGTCTACTTGTACAAAGACCGCAACGGCAAGCTCAAGATGGGCCCGCTCTGGGACTTCGACCTGTCGTCGGGCAATGTCGACTACAGCACCGCGTCCGAGCCCACCGGCTGGCGCATCCGGGTCAAGTCAGAGTGGTTCAACCACCTGTTTCAGGACAAGGCGTTCCGGGCCAAGGTCTATGAACGCTGGCACGCCGTCAAGCGCACGCAGATCGACACGCTGCTGCCGTTCATCGACCAGACGGCCCTGATGCTGGATGCGTCGCAACGCGAGAACTTCACCCGCTGGGACATCCTGGGCACCTATGTCTGGCCCAACAACGTGGTGCTGGGCAGCTACCCGGCCGAGGTCGGCTACCTGCGCAACTGGTTGAAGACGCGCACCGCCTGGATGGACAGGAACATCCGGCGCTGAGCCGGCCCGGGACCCAGCAGGAAAGGCCCACGGGTCAGCCGTGTATTTACTTTAGTTGTCAATCAAATCCGGCCCGCCTATGATGGCTGGATGACACGCCTCTGGGACATTTCACCGCCGGTGCAACCGGGTTCACCGGTGTTTCCGGGGGATGCGCCCTACCAGCAAACCTGGGCCGCCACACTGTCTGCCGACTGCCCGGTGAACGTGGCCACCCTCACGCTCAGCCCGCACACCGGCGCCCATGCCGATGCACCACTGCACTACAGCGCCGACGGCGCGGCGGTGGGCGCGCTGGCCCTGGCGCCCTACCTCGGCCGCTGCCGCGTGATCCACGCCATCGGCTGCGGGCCATTGATCGAATGGCGGCACATCGCGCATGCGCTGGCCGACCTGCCGCCCCGGGTGCTGGTGCGCACCTATGCCCGTGCGCCCAGCGGCTGGGACGCTGACTTGAGCGCCTATGCGCCCGACACCATTGCCCGCCTGGCCGACGCCGGTGTGTTGCTGGTCGGCATCGACACCGCCAGCATCGATCCCGCCGCCAGCAAGGCCCTGCCCAGCCACCAGGTGGTGCACCAGCGCGGCCTGCGGGTGCTGGAGAACCTGGTGCTCGACGACGTGGCCGAAGGTGACTACGAGCTGATCGCGCTGCCGCTGAAGCTGATGGCCGCCGACGCATCGCCAGTGCGGGCGGTGCTGCGCGAACTGACCCGAATGTCAACCACACAGCCCATGACCATCCATGTCGACCCATGACCACCCGTGACGATGCCCTGGCGCTGGACGCCGACGACGCCCTGGCGCCGCTGCGCGCGTTGTTCCACATCCCCGACGGCCTGGTCTACCTGGACGGCAATTCCCTGGGCGTGCTGCCCCGCGCCACCGCCGCCCGGGTGGCGCAAGTGGTGACACAGGAATGGGGCGAGGGCCTGATCGGCAGCTGGAACTCAGCCGGCTGGATGGCGCTGCCGCAGCGCATCGGCGACAAGATCGCGCCGCTGGTGGGGGTGGGCCCGGGTGAGCTGGTGGTGGCTGATTCCACCAGCGTCAACCTGTTCAAGGTGCTGGCCGCCGCGCTGGCCTTGCAGCGTGCGGCGGCACCCGGGCGCAGCGTGATCGTCAGCGAGCGCAGCAACTTCCCCACCGACCTGTACATCGCGCAGAGCCTGGGCCGGCAGCATGGTTGCACGCTGGTGCTGGTGGACCGGCCGCAGGACATCCCCGCCGCACTCGACAGCCGCACCGCCGTGCTAATGCTCACCCAGGTCAACTACCGCACCGGCCACCTGCACGACATGGCGGCCTTGAGCGCTGCCGCCCAC
>JANNMP010000332.1:0-13802 GCA_031398015.1 Burkholderiaceae bacterium | reverse complement strand
AGCAAGAAAACCCAACAAGAAAAACAACAACGACAACATACTTCTGGACCAGGTCTCTCGCAGCATCCCACGTGATAGAACGGATTTTCTTGCGCTCAACAACGTCAGATTAACTTGCAATGAGAATGAGTTCGTGGCCGTTGTCGGCCCGTCGGGTTGTGGCAAGACCACTTGCCTGCGCATGGCCGCCGGGCTGGAGTTTCCGAGTTCGGGCACGGTCACCGTGGGCGGCAAGCAAGTGCGCCAGCCGGGGCCCGACCGCGCGGTGGTGTTCCAGCAATTTGCGCTGTTCCCCTGGAAGACGGTGCAGCAGAACATCCAGTTCGGTCTGCGCTCACTGGGCGTGGGCCGGCAAGAGGCGGCCGAGCGCATTGCCACCAACCTGAAGCTGATGAACCTGGAAGGTTATGAATCGGCCTACCCGCACCAGCTGTCGGGTGGCATGCAGCAGCGTGTGGCGATTGCGCGCGCCTACGTGCTCAACCCCGACGTGCTGCTGATGGACGAGCCCTTCGGCGCGCTCGACGCCCAGACCCGCACGGTGATGCAAGAAGAGCTGCTGCGGGTGGGCCGTGCCAACCCGCGCACGGTGATGTTCATCACCCATGCCGTGGATGAAGCCGTGTACCTGGCCGACCGGGTGGTGGTGATGACCCGCCGGCCCGGCGCCATCCAGGAGATCGTGGACGTGAAGCCAGTGCGCGACGCCGAGCACTGGCAGCAATACGAGCGCATCGAGGACGTGATGGACCTGGCGTCGTTCGTGCACCTGCGCACCAAGATCTGGCGCCTGCTGCGGGAGCAGCATGCGCCGGGTGAGCATTGACCCCTGTTGTTCTCAGCCCCGGAGATGACCCCATGAAGCCCATGATCCAACACATCCTCGCCGCCACGCTGTTGGCCACCGCTGTTGCCCCCGCGCTGGCGCAAGAGCTGAAGGAAGTGCGCATCAGCTCGCAGCCTGCGCTGCTGGGCTCGGTGCCCTTTCTGCTGGCCGACGAAAAAGGCTGGTGGAAGGAAGTGGGGCTGAAGGTGACGATCACCAACTTCCCCGCCGGTGCGCCACAGATCGCCGCCAGCAAGAGCTGGGACATGGGCTACACCGGCAGCGTGCCGGCAGTGCTGGGGGCGGTGCGCTTCAACTTGCACACTGTTGCCTTCACCGATGACCAGTCGGCCACCAACGCGCTGTATGTGCGCGGCGCCAATGCCGATACGCTGATCAAGACCCCGGCGTCGCTGAAGGGCGGCACGGTGTTTCTCACCGGCAATTCCACCGTTGACCTGGCCACCCGCGCCTGCCTCGCCAAGTTCGGCCTGGCCAAGGGCGATGTGACGCTGCGCTCGATGGGCCAGGCCGAGATCATCGCGGCGATGAGCTCGGGCAGCGCCGACGTGGGCGGCCTGTGGGCGCCCAACACCTACACCGTCGAAGAGAAGGCCGGTGCCAAGCTGCTGTGCTCGGGCAAGGACGCCGGCGTGATGGTGCCGGGCAACATGGTGGTGCGCGCCGACTGGGCCAAGGAGAACCCGCAACTGGTGGCCAAGGTGCTGGCGGTGTACCTGCGCGCCCAGCGCCTGATGGCGGCCAACCGCAAGGAGGCGGTGGCGGTAATGAAGCGCCACTACGACGCCGGTGGTGTGGTGATCTCGGAAGCCGCGATGAACAAAGAGTTCGACCTGCGCCCCACCTTCGACCTGGCCGGCCAGTTGGCGATGTTCAACCGTGGCGCCCAGCCATCACGCGGCGACGGCGCGATGACGGCCATCGCCAGCTTCATGAAAGAAGTGGGCTCGCTGCGTGCCGACGAGCCGCTGCCCGAGGCCAAGGCCTATGTCACCGATGAATACCTGAAGCTGGTCGACAAGGATCCGGTGCTCAAGGCCTTTGCCAACCGCAGCAACTGAGCCTGCGTCCGTCGCATTGCACACGCACCCCACCGAAGGAGCGGCCCGTGGCCATTGAATACCTGAAGAAGGCAAACCCACCGCAGCAGGCCATCGACACCGCCACCACCGCCACCGTGCGCAGCATGCTGGCCGACATCGAAGCCGGTGGTGAAGAAGCGGTGCGCCGCATGGCGCGTGACCTGGACGGCTACAGCGGCCCCATCGTGCTGGGCGAGGCAGAGTTTGCTGCCGCCGCGCAGGCGCTGAGCGCCGGCACCAAGGACGACATCTGCTTTGCCCGCGACCGGGTGCGTGATTTCGCCCGCCGCCAGCGTGAATCGATGCACGAGTTCAGCGCCGAGCTGTTGCCCGGCCTGCAAGCCGGGCAGCGGCTGATCCCGTGCAACACGGCAGGTTGCTACGTGCCGGCCGGGCGTTATGCCCATGCGGCCAGCGCCATCATGGGTGTGGCCACGGCGCAGGTGGCCGGCGTCAAGCACATCGTCGCCACCTCACTGGCCACCAAGGACCATGGCGTTCACCCCGGCATCCTGTATGCCATGCAGCAGTGCGGTGCGCACACCGTGCTGGCGCTCGGTGGTGTGCAGGCGGTGGGGGCGCTGGCGCACGGCTTGTTCAGCGGCCATGCGGCCGACATCATCGTCGGGCCTGGCAACCGCTTCGTGGCCGAGGCCAAGCGTTTGCTGTTCGGCAAGGTGGGCATCGACGTGGTGGCCGGGCCGACTGAATCAGCGGTGATCGCCGACGACACGGCCGACCCGGTGCTGGTGGCCGCCGATCTGGTCGGCCAGGCCGAGCACGGCCCCGATTCACCGGTGTGGCTGATCACCACCTCACGCGCGCTGGGCGAGGCGGTGCTGCGCCTGGTGCCCGGCGTGATATCGGCCTTGCCCGACCTGGCGCGCAGCGCAGCCACGGCGGCCTGGCGTGACCATGCCGAGGTGGTGCTGTGCGGCAGCCGCGACGAGGTGGTGACCGTCAGCGACCGCTATGCCAGCGAACATCTGCAAGTGATGGCCACCGACCTGGACTGGTGGCTGGCCAGGCTCAGCAACTACGGCTCACTGTTTCTGGGTGAAGAAACCACCGTGGCCTATGGCGACAAATGCAGCGGCCCCAACCACATCCTGCCCACCAAGGGTGCGGCGCGTTACAGCGGTGGCCTGAGCGTGGGCAAGTTCATCAAGACCGTGACCTGGCAGCGGCTGACCCGCGACGCCTCGCGCACTGTCGGCCAGGTGGCGGCGCGCATCTCGCGCCTGGAAGGCATGGAAGGCCATGCCCGCACCGGTGACGTGCGGCTGCACAAGTACTTCCCCGATGAGCAGTTCGACCTGGGCACGCTGGGCGGCCATGGCCACTGAGCCCGCACCGGGCCACCGGCTGCTGGACCTGACCCAGCAAGAGCCGATCCCACCGGCCGGCGTGCAGGCCGCGCTGGCATTGATGGCCAGCGGCAAGCTGCACCGCTATGGCGAGGTGGGCGGCCAGCCCAGCGAGGTGTCGGCGCTGGAGGCCGAGTTTGCGTCGCAGCTCGGCCGGCGTTACTGCGTGGCGATGAACTCTTGCGGCAGCACGCTGTTCATCGCGTTGAAGGCCTGCGGTGTGCAGGCTGGCGATGCCGTGCTGAGCAACTGCTTCACGCTGGCGCCGGTGCCCGGGGCGATTGCCCATGCCGGCGCGCGTGCAGTGCTGGTGGACACCACCGACGACCTGACCATCGACCTGGCCGACCTGGAGCGCAAGGCCGCATCCAGCGGCGCCCGCACGCTGCTGCTGTCGCACATGCGCGGCCACATCTGCGACATGCATGCACTCACCGCGCTGTGCCAGCGCCTGGGTGTGCAAGTGATCGAAGACTGCGCCCACACCATGGGCGCGGCTTGGGGCGGCCAGGCCACCGGCACCTGGGGCCGCGCCGGCTGCTTCAGCCTGCAAAGCTACAAACACGCCAACAGCGGTGAGGGCGGCCTGCTGGTGACCGACGACGACGATGTGGCGGCCCAGGCCTGCTTGTATTCGGGCAGCTACATGTTGTACCGATCCCACCTGGCGCGGCCGGCCGATGCGGTGTTCGAGCGCTGGAAGTACGTCACGCCCAACTTCAGCCTGCGGATGGGCAACCTGGCGGCGGCGGTGGCGCGGCCGCAGCTGGGCGCTGTGCTTGCCGACCGCTGCCAGCGCTGGAACCAGCGTCACGCCTGGATGGTGCATGGCCTGGCCGGCCTGCCGCACCTGCGCCTGCCGTTGCGGCCGGCGTCAGAGCAATTTGTTGCCAGCTCGATCCAGTTCTCGTTGCTGTTGCCCACGGCACAGATTGCCGAGGTCATCGCCGCTTGTGCAGCACAGGGCGTGCACATCAAATGGTTCGGCGCCAGTGAGCCGGTGGGCTTCACCAGCGTCTGGCAGCACTGGTTGTACCTGGGCGCGCCGCAGCCGTTGCCGCAAGCGCAGCGGGTGCTGCACAGCCTGTGCGACATGCGCCTGCCGCTGACCTTGACCGAAGACGATTGCCGGCACATCTGCGGCGTTCTGGGCAGCGTTCTGGGCAGCGTTCTGGCCAGCGTTCTGGCCAGCACACCGGCAGCAGTGCAGGGCTTGGGCCATGCCGGCTGACGCACTGCCAAGCATCCACAGCCTGTTCTCGCTGACCGGGCGTGTGGCGCTGGTCACCGGCGGTGGCTCGGGCATCGGCCTGGCCATGGCGCGCTCGCTGGCCGGTGCCGGTGCAGCGGTGGTGCTGTGCGGCCGCCGCGACGCGCTGCTGCAACAGGCCTGTGCCGCGCTGCAGTCAGCAGGTGCCAGTGCCGCCTGGCTGGCCGCCGACCTGGCCGACTGCGCCGGCCTGCCCGATGTGGCCACCGCCAGCGCCAGCGCGTTTGGTGCACCCGACATCGTGGTGCATGCCGCCGGCCTGAACCTGCGCCAGCCCTGGGACCAGGTGGACGCTGAGGCCTGGGACGCGCAGCTCGGCGTGATGCTGGCGGCGCCGTTTTTCCTGTCGCGCGCGCTGCAGCCGGCGATGGCCGCGCGTGGCTGGGGGCGCATCCTGTGCGTGGCCTCGCTGCAGTCGTCCCGCGCGTTTGCCGACAGCCTGCCCTATGGCGCGGCCAAGGGCGGCGTGGTGCAACTGGTGCGGGCCATGGCCGAGGCCTGGTCGGCCCAGGGCATCACCGCCAACGCGATTGCGCCGGGGTTCTTTCCCACGGCACTGACCGGCGCGGTGTTTGACGACCCCGCGCGGCTGCAAGCCATCCAGGCGCAGACCGCCGTGGGCCGCACCGGTGCGCTGGCCGATCTGCATGGCGCCACCGTCTTCCTGGCCAGCGCTGCAGCGGCCTATGTCACCGGCCAGACGCTGTATGTCGATGGTGGCTTCAGCGCGAAATGAGCATTGGCGTCAGACAGAAAGGTTCCCATGCAAGCCCTGGTCTACAGCGCGCCGCACCGGCTTGAACTGCAGGATGTGCCAACACCGGTGGCCGCAGCCGCCGGCATCAGCGTGCGGCTGCGGGTCGACGCCGTGGGCATCTGCGGCTCTGACCTGCATGCCTTCAAGGGCCATGACCCGCGCCGCCAGCCGCCCATGGTGCTGGGCCATGAATTTGTCGGCACGGCACTCGACGGCCCGCTGGCCGGCCAGCGCTTCACCGCCAACCCACTGGTGAGCTGCGGCCGCTGCCGTTGGTGCCGCCAAGACCGTGGCAACCTGTGTGCTGACCGCAGCATGATCGGCATGAACCTGCAAGGCGCGTTTGCAGAGCAACTGCTGGTGCCGCAGGCCTGCCTGGTGGCGGTGCCCGCCGCGCTTGCCGACCGCGGCGCGGCGCTGGCCGAGCCGGCCGCCACGGTGGTGCATGCGCTGCGGCTGGCGGCGCGGGTGATGGCAGCGCCGCTGCAGCACAGCCGCGCGCTGGTGCTGGGGGCCGGCGCCATCGGCCTGCTCACGGCCTTGCTGCTGCAGCGGCGCGGCGTGGCCGCGCTGCAGGTGGTCGAGACCAACCCGCTGCGGGCCCAGGCACTGCTCCAGGCCACCGGCATTCAAGCCACCGATGCCGCTGCGCTGGCCGCCGCGCCGGCAGCGTTCGACCTGGTGGTCGACGCCGTGGGGTTGGCCGCCACGCGTGACCTGGCCATCGCCGCTGCCGCAGCCGGCGCGGTGGTGGCGCATGTCGGCCTGGCTGACTGGACCAGCGCGCTCGATTGGCGCAGCCTGACCTTGCGTGAGATCACGCTGATCGGCTGCTACACCTACACCACGGCCGACATTGCCAGCGCCGTGCAGGCCCTGGCCGACGGCAGTTTTGGTGACCTGGCCTGGGTGCAGGAACGGCCGCTGGCCGACGGTGCGGCTGCGTTCGACGACCTCGTGGCCGGCCGTGTGCGTGCCGCCAAGGTGCTGCTGCGGCCACACGGTTGACAGCAGAGGCGGCCGCCGCCGCAGCAGCAACAGCGGCCGGCGCGTCAGCCCGGCGCGCGGCCCAGCACGGCGCGCACTTCGCAGCGGATGCCGCGCCCGTCACGCACGCACCACAGCACCTGGCCACCCAGCAGCTTGACCCGCTTGCGCACACCGCCCAGCCCCAGGCCATGTGACCAGGCCTCGGGCGCGCGGCCGACGCCGTCGTCGCTGACGCTCAGCAGCAGCGCACCACGCTCCAGCTGCAAGCTGATTTCGACCTGGCTGGCCTGGGCATGGGTGATGATGTTGTTGACCAGCTCGCGCAGCACGCGGGTCAGCGCCGACCACTGCACCGCTGACAGCGTCGGGTCGCGGTCGGTTGAAAAGCTCCAGTGCAGACGGCAGCCGGCGGCGCCCAGGCGCTGGCTGATGTCGGCCTTCCACTCGGCTGCGGCGTGTGACAGGCGCTGGTTCGACGCCGCCAGCCCGCGCGTGAGCGTTTTCAGGTCTTGCAGCGTGTGGCGGATGTACTCCTCGATCTCGTCGTTCGGCGCCGTGTACATCAGCGTCAGCAGGCGTGCGCCGATGTCGTCGTGCAGGTCTTGCGCGATGCGGGCGCGTTCTTCGGTGCGGCCTTGTTCGACCGCACGGTCAAAGGCCACGGCGCGGCGCAGTTGTTCGAGCAGGCGCTCACACAGCTGCTGGTCGGCTTGGGTGAACAGGCGCTGGCCATGCTGGGCATGGCGCAGCACGATGGCACCGGCCGGGCCGTCGGCGTCGCCCGAAGCGGCCGTGCCCTGGGGCGGCTGCAGCGCCGGCACCACCAGGCTGGCGCCGTCGGCCGCCACCCGCACCTGCGACACGCTGCGGCTGGTGCGCACCACCTCCAGCGGCTCGAACACCTCGCGCAACAGTTCGGCCAGGTGGCGCATGGGCTGGCCGGGCGACTGCTCCAGCGCCCTTGCCGCGCGGTACAGGCTGTCGAACAAGCGCTCGGCGCTGGGCGCACCGGGGCCGGCCAGCTGGCCCAGCATCCACGGCCGCGCCAGCGCATACACACCCACCGCTGCCACCAGCGCCATCGCCAGTGCAGCCAGCGGGTTGAGCCCGAAGATGGCCAGGAACAACAGCGTCAGCGACGCCGCCACGGTGCTGACGCCGGCCAGCAGCGTGAACTCACGCAGCACCTGGCGTGAGCGTGACAGGAACGGCCCCAACATCAGCAGCGACGCAAAAAACACATACCAGGCCGCCGAGCCCAGCGTGGCCAGGTGGTAGGGCACGTCACCGTCCACACCCGCCGTGGCCAGCGCCACTGTCAGCAGCGCCAGCGTGCCGGTGCCGGCCAGCACCAGGCCTTGCATCAGGCGCGCCAGCGCATGGCCTGGCTGGCCCGGCGCGGTTGAGGGCTGGCGCAGCAGCAGCACCGCCAGCACGCCTGTGGCCAACACCAGGCCCTGGGCCCACCACCACAGCAGCGCCGGCTGCACCACCAGCAACCAGGCCAGCGCCACGGCGGCACCGGCCCAGGCCAAGGCACCCAGCGCATGCGCGGCGCGCAGGCGGCGTGGGTACAGCGCCAGCACATGCAGCAAGGCGGCGGCGCTCAGCACATCGGCCGCCAGGCGGCCTGAAAAATCCAGCTGCGCCAGCATTGCGCTCTGGCCCAGGCCGGGCAGTGCGCCGGCACCGATCATCAGCAGGTTCAGGCTCTGCGCCAGCGCCAGGCACAGGAACAACCAGGCCGACAGCCCAGAGCGGGCCAGCACTGCCACCACCGCCGACAGGTACAGCGCCAGCGCCAGTGCGCACACCGCCCAGCACAGGCCACCCAGGCCGCTCAAACCCCGCGCCTGCGGCAGCAGCGGCAATTGCAGGCCACCGTCGAACGCAACGGCCAGGCGCGGCTGCTGCAGTGCCTGGCCCAGCAGCGCCTGGTGGTGCTGGCGCTGGGCCCGCTCGGTATCGTCAACGATCCAGCGTGGTGACTGCGGCAGCAGCGCCGGCACCGCATCCAGGCGCTGGCCGTTGGCCAGCAGCAGGGCCAGCACCGGCCGGCCAACGGCCGCGTGCAGCGTGGCGTCGCTGCTGGCCACCAGCACGATGCGGCCCAGGCCGTCCATCTGCAGCACCATCGGCAAGTGCGGTTGCGAGGCCAGCAACCGCAGCCACAGCGCCACCGCCGCCGCGCCCAGCAGGCCCAGCAGCAGCAGCTTACGCACCTGCTCGGCGGGCAGGCGCGGTGGTGGGCGGCGGCGCTTGCCGTGGGCCACATCCAGCCAGGTGGCATCGTTGCGCGACTCTGCGCCCGGCAGCGGCGCGGTCACGGTCATGCGCTCAGCCGGCCGTCAGACCAGGCCCTGCTTGGTGGCCAACACAGCGGCCTCGGCGCGGCTGGACACATTGAGCTTCTTGTAGATCGACTTGATGTGGTCGTTGACGGTGAACCACTTGATGCCCATCAGGCTGGCGATCTCCTTGATCGTGAAGCCCTTGCTCAGGTAGGTGAGCACTTCGCTTTCACGCGGGGTCAGGCGTTCATGGTCGGGCACCTTGCCGATGGGCACCGGTGCGCTGGTGGTGACGAATTCATGGGATGAGTTGAAGCCTGAATCGGGGGCGCGGCCGTCGTGGCGGCCGTCTGTGCGCCCGCCCTGGCGAAAGTGGGTGAGCAAGCGCCGCGCGATGGCTGGTGACAGCGGCGGCTGGCCACGCACGATCTTCTGCAGCTCTTCAACCAGCACCTCGAAGCGGTCTTCCTTCAGCAAGTAGCCGTCGGCGCCGCACTGCAGCGCGGGGAACAGGTGGTCGTCATCGGAGTACAGCGTGGTCACGATCTTGGTGGCCGGGTACTGCGTCAGTTCGGCCAGCAGCTCCATGCCGTTGCCGTCGGGCAGCTCCAGGTCGACCATGATCAGCTTGAACGGATCGACCCCGTGCATGCCGCTCGCGCCACCTGCCAGGTGGATCTGGGCGCGGGCGTTTTCCAAGTCACCAGCTTCGGTGATGGCGATGGTGTCGCTGAAACTCTCACGCACCACACGGCACAGGAAGCTGCGTGCCACCGGGTTGTCTTCGAGGATGAGGACCTTCACGGCCATGGCTTGCGTCTCCCGCTGCGCATGCTAGCGCAGATGCCTGCGGCGCAAGCCAGTGAATCACCGGTGAAATCGCCTGTGGCAGCGGCGCAGGCGCCACGCAAATGGGTGCTGCGTGGCCTGGTGCCGGTCAGGCTCTCAGGGCTGCAACAGCACCAGCTTGCCCACCACCTGGCGCGCGCCCATGCGCGCATAGGCTGCGTGCAGGTCGCTCAACGGCAGGGTCTGGTCCATCACGGGGCTCACCTTGCCCTCTGCATACCACTGCGCCAGTTGCTGCAGGTCACGCGCAAACGCGGCCGGCTCGCGGCGCACAAAATCGCCCCAGAACACGCCGACGATGGCCGCGCCCTTGAGCAGCGACAGGTTCAGCGGCAGCGACGGAATGCCACCACCGGCAAAGCCCACCACGAGGTAGCGCCCGCGCCAGGCAATCGAGCGGAACACCGGCTCGGCCAGGTCACCGCCCACCGGGTCATAAACGACATCCGGCCCCTTGCCGCCGGTCAGCGCCTTCAGTGCGTCACGGATGTTCTCGGTGCTGTAGTTGATGGTGGCGTCAGCGCCGATGTCTTTGCACAGCGCACATTTGGCGTCGGTGGACGCGGCGGCGATCACCCGCGCGCCAGCGGCCTTGGCAATCTGCACCGCCGCCGTGCCCACACCGCCGGCTGCACCCAGCACCAGCACCGTCTCGCCGGGCTGCAACTGGCCGCGGTCGAGCAGCGCATGCTGGGTGGTGCCGTAGGTCATCAGAAAGGCCGCACCGTGCTCGAACGACATGCCATCGGGCATTGGCACCAGCTTGTCGGCCGGCACGATGGCATGGGTGCCGAAGCCGCCGGTGCCGCCGATGGCCATCACCCGGTCACCCGGCTTGACGCGGGTGACGCCGTCGCCCACCGCCTCGACCACGCCGGCAAACTCACTGCCCGGCACAAACGGCAATGCCGGTTTGAACTGGTACTTGTTCTGCACGATCAGGATGTCGGGGAAGTTCAGGCTGGCCGCTTTCACCGCCAGCCTGGCCTGGCCCGCCTCGGGACTGGGGGTGGGCGTTTCCTGCCACTGCAGGGCGTCGATGCCGACGGGGTTGTGGCACATCCAGGCATGCATGGTGGTCCTCTGGGGGTTGACTTGTGGTGCCGGATGGTAGGCATGCGCCGGCAGTTGGCCCCGTCGCCCGGGTGACGGGTGCCTACAATCCTGCGTCTATGAGAATCTTGATCTGCAACGACGACGGTTACCTGGCGCCTGGGCTGGCGGCGCTGGTGCAGGCGGTGCAGGGCCTGGGCCAGATCGAGGTGATTGCGCCCGAGCAGAACGCCAGCGGCACATCGAATGCGTTGACGCTGAACCGGCCGCTGCAGGTGTTCTCGGGCGGCCCCACCCAACCCGGCATGCGCTTCATCAATGGCACGCCGTCTGACTGTGTGCATGTGGCGCTGACCGGCTTGCTGGGCTACCGGCCCGACCTGGTGCTCTCGGGCATCAACCAGGGCGCCAACATGGGCGACGACACCTTGTATTCGGGCACCGTGGCCGCTGCGATGGAAGGTTATCTGTTCGGCATCCCGGCGATTGCGTTCTCGCAGGCCGAGAAGGGCTGGGCCGAACTGGACGCCGCCGGCCGCGTGGTGCGCGCGTTGGTGCAGCAGCTGCTGGCCCAGGGCCTGCCGGCGCAGCCGTTCCTGCTGAATGTGAACATCCCCAACCGCGCCGATGCCGACGCCCTGCCGCGCCAGGTGACGCGCCTGGGCCGCCGCCACGCCAGTGAGCCGGTGATCCGCCAGACCAACCCACGCGGCGAGGCCATTTACTGGATCGGCCCGGCCGGAGACGCCCGTGAAGCCGGCGAGGGCACGGACTTCCACGCCACCGCCAACGGCTGCGTGTCGATCACGCCGCTGCAGGTCGACTTGACCGACCACGCCCGGCTGGGTGACTGGCGCAGCCTGCTGGGACAAGCCCGTGGTTGATGGCGGCGCCAGCCGGCCGCCGCGCTTTCCATTGGCCCTGAATCAGGTTGGCCGCAGCGCCGGCCCCGCCAAGGCGCGCGAGACCTTGCGCCCGCAGCGCCACCTGCATGAAGCCGCCAAGGACGCCCGCGCCCAGGCCGCTCCGCAGGGCCTGGGGCTCGATTCGGCGCTGGTGCGCCAGCGCATGCTGCAGCGCCTGCGCGCCGAGGGCCAGCGCTGCGAGCCGGTGCTCCATGCCATGGGCCAGGTGCCGCGCCACCAGTTCATCGACACCGCACTGGCCACCCAGGCCTATGAAGACACCAGCCTGCCGATCGGCCATGGCCAGACGATCAGCAAGCCGTCGGTGGTGGCGCGCATGCTGGCGCTGTTGTTCGACGGCCAGTCGGCGCGCGATGCCGGGCACCTGGGCCGCGCCTTGGAGGTGGGCACCGGCTGCGGCTACCAGGCGGCGCTGTTGGCGCAACTGGCGCGCCGGGTGGTGTCCATCGAGCGGCTGCGGCCCTTGTTCGACAAGGCCCAGGCCAACCTGGCGGCCTGGCGCTTCGACCATCTGCGCCTGGTGTTCGGCGACGGCATGCTGGGCCACGCGCCCAATGCACCGTACGACAGCATCGTGGCCGCTGCCGGTGGCGCGGATCTGCCGGCGTTGTGGCTGGACCAGTTGGCCGTGGGCGGCAGGCTGGTGGCGCCGATGCAGCGCAGCGGTGGCCGCGGCCAGGTGCTGGTGGTGGTGGACCGGCGCGCCAGCGGCCTGGTGCGCAGCGAGCACGAGGCGGTGCATTTCGTCCCTCTAAAATCTGGCACCGTTTGATCGGGCCGCCGGCCCCGCCAGCCAACATGCGCCTTGCCCGAATCCTGCCCCAGCTTTGCCTGGCCTGTGGCGTGTTGTTGCTGGCAGGCTGTGCAGCCACCAGGAACAAGGCACCGGTTGAAGACCGCCTGCCGCAGCACGCTGCAAGCCGCCTGCCACCAGCGCCTGCCGCAGCGCCTGGCGCTGACAGCGCAAGCCCAGCCATCGCCGACGCCGCCAAGCCGCTGCCCGGCGCCGAGAACGCCGGCAAACCCGGCTACTACACCGTCAAGCCCGGCGACACGCTGATCCGCATCGGCCTGGACAACGGCCAGAACTGGCGCGACGTGGTGCGCTGGAACAGCATCGACAACCCCAACCTGATCGAGGTGGGCCAGGTGTTGCGGGTGCTGCCGCCGCAAACCGATGCAGCGGCAGTGGCCGCGCGTGGCATCGCTGCGGCCAAGGTCGAGGCCAAGCCGCTGGACGGCAAGCCCACTGCGGCTGCCGCAGCAGCGCCGGCGGCATCGGCTGCGTCTGCGCCAGCCGTGGCAGCGGCCACTGCCCAAACGCCGCAGCCGCCGCCATCACCCCCCTCAGACGACGAGCCCAACTGGGCCTGGCCAGCCAGCGGCGCGGTGCTGGCAGGCTTTGACGAGGGCAGGCAAAAAGGCCTGGCCATTGCCGGCAAGGCCGGAGACCCGGTGCTGGCCGCTGCCGACGGCCGGGTGGTGTATGCCGGCTCGGGCCTGCGCGGCTACGGCAATCTGGTGATCGTCAAGCACAACAACACCTACTTGACTGCCTACGCTCACAACCAGGCCTTGCTGGTCAAGGAAGACCAGGGCGTGCGGCGTGGCCAGAAGATCGCCGAGATGGGGTCGAGCGACGCCGAACGGGTGCAGCTGCATTTCGAGATCCGCCGCCAGGGCAAGCCGGTGGACCCGGCGCGGCTGCTGCCCCAGCGCTGACGACTGGCGCTGACGACCGGCGCAGAAGACCGACGCAGAAGACCGGCGCCTGGCACTGACCCCAGCCCCGGGGTGGCTCAGCGTTTCCCTGGTGGCTGGCGGCCGCAGGCCACCGCTAGCATGCGCGACAGCCGCCAATCGGCGCGCGCATTGGAGATTCGACCCCATGAAACTTGCATCCCTCACCCCCGCTGTGCTGGCCTTGGCTGCAACGCTGTCGGGCCAGGCCCTGGCCCAGACCCAGGGCGTCAGCAAGACCGAAATCGTGATCGGCACCATCCAGGATTTGTCGGGCCCGATCGCGGCCTTCGGCAAGCAGTCACGCAACGGCATGCAGCTGCGGGTGGACGAGATCAATGAGCAGGGCGGCATTGCCGGGCGCAAGGTCAAGCTGCTGGTTGAAGACGCCGGCTACGACCCCAAGCGCGCGGTGTTGTCGGCGCAAAAGCTGGTCAACCAGGACAAGATCTTCGTGATGGCAGGCCACATCGGCACGGCACACAACAACGCGGCCATGCCGGTGCAGTTCGAGAAGAACGTCATCAACTTCCTGCCGATCACCGCTGCGCGCGAGATGTACGAGCCCTTCCACAAGCTCAAGTACTCGTTTGCCGCCACCTACTTTGACCAGATGCGCATGGCCGCGCC
>JANNMP010000220.1:0-5288 GCA_031398015.1 Burkholderiaceae bacterium | reverse complement strand
CTCGTCTTCTATTCCAATGAAGTATGTGGATGAATTTATACCAACTCTTAGCCAAGATAACTGATCTCCCTACTTTATGTTGACTTAAGACTTCGTAGTGACCATATTTACTGGTAAGCTTGAACTTGGCACAGCTAACATGTCTTAGCTGACTGTCGACTAGCTTGATTACTTGGGTGTATGGATCGGTAGTCTGATTCAAGCCGCTCACTGCATACCGATTCTTGTCGACCTTCACCATGGATGCCCTTTCTGCCCGGTGACTCACTGCTGTTCGTGGTGGGCGCACTGGCCGGCGCGGGGCTGATGAACTATCCACTGGTGATGGCGCTGCTGCTGGCTGCTGCGGTGCTGGGCGACCAGACCAACTACACCATCGGCCGGGCGCTGGGCCCCAAGGTGTTTGGCTGGGAGCAGACACGCTGGTTCAACAAGCGGGCCTTCGACCAGGCCCATGCGTTCTACGAAAAGTACGGCGGCATCACCATCGTGGTGGCGCGCTTCATGCCGTTCTTGCGCACCTTTGCGCCGTTTGTGGCTGGTGTGGCGGAGATGACGCGCAGCAAGTTCGCGTTCTACAACGTCGCCGGCGCTGTGCTGTGGGTGGGCAGCCTGGTCACCGCCGGCTACCTGTTCGGCAATGTGCCCTGGGTGCAGATGAACTTCAGCAAGATCATCTGGGCGATGATCCTGATCCCCGGCGTGGTGGTGCTGATTGGTGCCTGGAAGGCCCGCCGCTCGGCCGTGGCTTGACGGCCCGGGGGCCGCCTGCGCGGCTGGCAGAATCCCCAGTTCGCTGCGGCGCAGCCAAAGACGGGATCGAGGGCAACAACATGATGGATGACAACGACGACGGCGCCCGCGTGGGCTTGTGGGTGGTGCTGGGCATCATCACGCTGCTGCTGTTCGGCCTGATCGGCGGCCTGGCCATCCGCAGCACCCATGCCAAGAAGGCAGCGCCGCCGGTGGCCATGGCCACCGCACCGGCAGCGGCTGCCGACATGTTGATCGACGCGCCGCTGTCGGGTGACCTGGTCGGCAAGCTGTACTTCGAACTCGGCAAGGCCGCGTTGCCGGCCGATGCCACTGCTGCGCTGGCCCCGGTGATCAAGGCGCTGGCCGACTTTCCGGCCAAGAAGCTGGTGCTGGCCGGCTTCCATGACCCCAGCGGTGATGCGCTGGTCAATGCCGAGCTGGCCAAGAACCGCGCCAAGGCTGTGCGCGCCGCGCTCAGCGCCCAGGGTGTGGCGGCCGACAGGCTGGTGCTGCGCAAGCCCGAGCAAACCGCTGCCGGTGGCACAGCCGACGAAGCCCGCCGGGTCGAAGTGCGCCTGGTCGACTGAGCCCGGCAACTGAGCCCGGGTCTTCAGAGCGCGCGCTGGCGCGCCAGCGGCGGGTGGCGGGCAAACCAGCGGCGGATGCCGGTGTGCAAGGCCTCGACCAATTGGTCCTGGTAGTCAGCCCGGCGCAGCTTGGCCTCTTCATCGGGGTTGGAAATGAACGCCGTCTCCACCAGGATGCTGGGGATGTCGGGCGCCTTCAGCACCGCAAAACCGGCCTGCTCGACCTGGCGCTTGTGCAAGGCACCCACTTTGCCGATGCGCTCCAGCACCTCGCGGCCGATCTTCAGTGAGTCCTTGATCTGCGCGTCGGTGCTCATCTCGAGCATGGCGCGCAGCACCTGGGCGTCTTTGCCCGCCAGGGTGTTGGCGCCGCCCACCAGGTCAGCGGCGTTCTCCTTGTTGGCCATCCAGCGCGCGGCGCTGCTGCTGGCGCCGGTGGCCGACAAGGCAAACACCGACGCGCCCCGCGCCTCGGGCGTGAAAAACGCGTCGGCATGGATCGACACGAACAGGTCGGCCTGCACCCGCCGCGCCTTGCGCACACGCTCGTGCAAGGGCACGAAGAAATCAGCGTCGCGCGTCAGCATGGCGCGCATGCCGGGCTCGCTGTTGATGCGCTCGCGCAGCTTCAATGCCACCGCCAGCACCACGTCTTTCTCGCGCAGGCCGGTGGGGCCGATGGCGCCGGGGTCTTCACCGCCGTGGCCGGGGTCGATGGCCACCACCACCAGGCGGTCGATGCGGCGCTGGTTGTCGGCGCTCAAGAGCGGCGGCGCCGGGGTCGTCAATGGCGCTGGCGTGGCGGTGGTTGCAACGGCCGGTGCGGCTGACGCGGGTGCGGCTGAAGTGGGTGCGGCTGATACCGGCGCGGCCGACGCCGCCTGCGCGGGCGCAGGGTTGCCGATGCGGCCGATGAAGTCACCCAGCGCATCGCGCATGCCGCGCGCAGCTTGCGCAGCCGCAGCTTCGCGGTCAACGATCAGCGCCAGCAGCGGGTCCCGGGCCACTGTGGGGTAGAGGTCGAACACCAGGCGGTGCTGGTAGGCCGCCACCGGCGCCAGCGTGAACTGCTGCGGCACCACGGCCTGCTTCAGGTCGACCACCAGGCGCACCATGCGTGGCTGGTTCTGGCCTACCCGCACACCGGCGATGAAGGGGTCGTCACTGCGCACCTTGCCCACCAGCTCGCGCAGCGCGGGGCTGAGCACCAGGCCGTCGATGTCGATCACCAGGCGCGGCGGCTCGTCGGTGAGGAATTGCTGCGCCGACAGCGCCTGGTCGCTTTCAATGGTGACGCGGCTGTAGTCTTGCGCCGGCCACACCCGCACGGCCACGATGGCTGCGCCCCAGGCCAGGTCAACAGCGCCCAGGCCCAGGGCCAAGACGCCCATCTGCTGCAAGGCCTGGCGGCGGCCGCGCTGCGCTGCGCTCATTGCGCCGGGGCGCTCAACAGCTTGGCGCCCAGCGCGGTGTGTGCGGTGGCCAGCACATGGCGCCAATCTCCGTCCAGCGGCTCGATGGCCAGCGCCAGGTCGGGCACCGGCAGCAGGCCGGCGGCCAGCTCGGGCCATTCGACGATCTTCAGGCCTGGTCGCGCAAACACATCGCGAAAGCCCGCGTCCAGCCATTCACGTGGGTCGCTGAAGCGGTAGAAATCGAAGTGCGCCACCTCGCTGCCGTCGCTCAGGCTGTGTGGCTCCAGCACCGCATAGGTGGGGCTCTTGATGCGGCCTTTGACGCCCAGCGCGCGCAGCAGGTGGCGCACAAAGGTGGTCTTGCCCGCACCCAGCGGGCCGGCCAGCGTGATCAGCGCCTGGTTGATGCCGGCATGCTGCGCCAGGGCATGGGCAAAGCCGGCGCAGGCGGCTTCGTCGGGCCAGGTCAGGGCCCGTGTTTCTAGAATTGGTGGATGGTCGATGCTCAAGGCAGTGGTGTGGAGTGGGGCGCGGGGCTGCCGGCGCCAAGCGCGGATGGGGCAGCGCTGCTGCGGCAACTGCAGACCTGGGCCCGGGCGCTCGGATTTTCACAGATCGGCGTGGCAGCGGTGGACCTGGCCTCGGCCGAGCCCGGCCTGCTGGCCTGGCTGCAAGCCGGCCACCACGGCAGCATGGGCTACATGGCGGTGCATGGCCTGAAGCGTGCCCGGCCGGCCGCGCTGGTGCCAGGCACGCTGCGGGTGATCACCGCGCGGATGGACTATCTGCCACGGGCCACCCCCGACGGCTGGCAGGCCCTGGCCTGGCAGCGCCTGGGCTCACCCGACCAGGCCGTGGTGTCGGTCTATGCCCAGGGCCGGGACTACCACAAGCTGCTGCGCCAGCGCCTGCAGGCCCTGGCCAACCAGTTGCAGCAGGCGGTGGGGCCGCTGGGCCACCGGGTGTTCACCGACTCGGCGCCGCTGCTGGAGGCCGAGCTGGCCTGCCGCAGCGGCATCGGCTGGCGTGGCAAGCACACCCTGGTGCTGCACAGGGATGCGGGGTCGATGTTCTTCCTGGGTGAGATCTGCATCGACCTGGCGCTGCCGCTGACACCACCGGTCAGCGGCCATTGCGGCGAGTGCAGCGCCTGCATCAGCGTCTGCCCCACCGGTGCCATCGTGGCGCCGCAGCGGCTGGACGCGCGGCGTTGCATCAGCTACTTGACGATCGAGCATGTAGGGCCGATCCCGCTGGAGTTTCGCGCCGCGATCGGCAACCGCATCTACGGCTGTGACGACTGCCAGCTGGCCTGCCCCTGGAACAAGTTTGCCCAGCGCAGCCCGCTGGTTGACTTTGACGAGCGCCATGGCCTGGGCAGCGCCACGCTGCTGCAGCTGTGGGCCTGGGATGCGGCGGCGTTTCTGCAGCGCACCGAGGGCAGCGCGATCCGCCGCATCGGCTTCCAACGCTGGCGCCGCAACCTGGCGGTGGCCTTGGGCAATGCCTGGCGTGAGACGGGGGATGTGGCACTGGCGCAGGCGCTGCAACAGGCGCTGCCGGGCGCTGATGCGCTGCTGGCTGAGCACATCGGCTGGGCGCTGGGCCAGCGCGCGCTGCCGGCGGCTTGAGCGCAATAGCGCCACGTCGGCGCAGGCTGCGGTGGCCTGCGATCATGGCCGGATGACACCTGCACAGACACCACGACGTCTGATCCTGCTGGCGCTTGCCACCAGCCCGGCCATGGCGAAGGCCATCGAAGAACCTGACTTCGAGATGGAACGCCGGCTCGGCGACAGCGGCGCCATCGAGCTGCGCCGCTATGCGCCCTACACCGTGGCCGAGGTGACGGTGCCTGGCCCGGCCGATGACGCTGGCAACCGCGCATTTCCGGTTCTGGCGGGCTACATCTTCGGCGCCAACCGGGGCGCGCAGAAGCTGGCAATGACCGCGCCAGTCACCCAGGCAGCGCAGCCGCCGCAAACCTTGGCCATGACGGCGCCGGTCACCCAGGCGGCGTCGGCAGACGGCTTTGTGGTGCAGTTTGTGCTGCCCAAGGGCCTGACGCCCGAGACCGCACCGGTGCCCAACGACGCGCGCATCCGCCTGCGCCTGGTGCCGGCGCGCCGCGTCGCCGTGGTGCGCTACCGGGGCTTCTGGAGCGATGCCAACTTCAACCAGAACCTGGGCCGTTTGACCACCGCGCTGCGCGAGGCTGGCCTGGCCTGGCGCGGTGAGCCGGTGTTCTCGCGCTATGACCCGCCGAGCACGCCGTGGTTCTTGCGCCGCAACGAGATCTGGCTCGACCTGGACTGAGCCGCTGTGCCTCAGGTGTGGGTGATCCAGCTGGCGTGTTCGTCAGCGTCCAGGTGGGGCAGGGTGTTGAAGGTCAGCAGCGCCAGGCGTTTAGGGTTGAACGCGAACTCGGTGACGGCGCTGTTGCGGATGCGCAGGTTCAATTCGATGCTGCTGGCCGCCGGTGCGCCCAGCACCCGGGCCACGGCGGTTGAGATCGGCCCGCCGCTGCTGA
>JANNMP010000154.1:0-11008 GCA_031398015.1 Burkholderiaceae bacterium | reverse complement strand
CAGCCATGCCAGTAGAAGACGTCAGTGGCCATGTTGCGGCGCATGCGCGCGGTGCTGAGGTGGTTGCGCACATCGGCAAAACCCAGCCGCGCCGGGATGCCGGCTGCGCGGCAAACCGCCGCCAGCAGCACCGCCTTGGGCACACACCAGCCATGGCCCTGGGCCAGCACGGTGCTGGCGCGCATGCCCTGGGGCGACAGGTCGGCCTTGTACGGGTCATAGCGCACGCTGTCGCGCACAGCCAGGTACAGCGTTGCGGCGCGTGCGCGGTTGGTGCTGCCCACCCCATGCTGCGCGGCGAATGCAGCCACTGCCGGATGCTGGCTGTCGATGCAGTCAGTCGGTGCCAGGCAAGCCGGGCCGGGTGCGTGGCTGGATGCTGTCTCGGATGCTGGTTCGGATGCGGCCGGTGTGTCCATCCGAAGCAGTTTCGCGATAGTCTGTGGCCACTGCTGTCACACCGGCGCCAAGGGCGCGGACCACCATGATCGGCTTGCCATGATCGACCTGTACCACTGGCCCACGCCCAACGGCTGGAAGATCAGCATCGCGCTGGAAGAGCTGGGCCTGGCCTACACCGTCAAGCCGGTGAACATCGGCCGCGGCGCGCAGTTCGAGCCCGGCTTTCTGGCCATCAGCCCGAACAACCGCATCCCGGCGCTGGTCGACCATGACCCACCCGGCGGTGGCCCGGCGTTCAGCAGCTTCGAGACCGGCGCCATGCTGCTGTACCTGGCCGAGAAGACTGGCCGGCTGATGCCCACTGACTGGCGCGGGCGCCACAGCGTGTTGCCCTGGCTGATGTGGCAGATGGGCGGCCTGGGGCCGATGCTGGGCCAGCATGGGCATTTTTTGCTCTACGCGCCAGAGAAGATCGCCTATGCCATCGAGCGTTATGCGTTGGAGACACGCCGGCTCTACGGCGTGCTGAACAGCCAGCTGGGCCGCACCGGCGCTTATGTGGCCGGTGCCGACTACAGCATCGCCGACATCGCCATCTTCCCCTGGATCATGACCCACAAGGCCCAGGGCCTGACGCTGGACGACTGGCCGCACACCAAGCGCTGGTACGCCACGCTGCGTGCGCGCGACGCCGTGCAGCGTGGCCTGGCCAAGGGCAAGGAATGGCGCCAGGCCACCGGCATGGACGCCGAGACGCGCAAGAACCTGTTTGGCCAAACGCCACCAAACCCACCAGCCTGAAGGTGCCCACGATGATCGAATGTTTCTTCGACTGCAGCAGCCCCTGGACCTGGCTGGCATTCCGCAACCTGCGCAAGTTGTCGGCCGAGCTGGCCGAGCCGGTGGCCTGGCGCCCGGTGCTGGTGGGCGGCATCTTCAATGCGGTGAACCCCAGCGTCTATGAGTTCCGCGAGAAGGGCGTGCCGGCCAAGCAGGCATATCTGAAAAAGGACTTGCAGGATTGGGCGCGGCAGGACGGCGTGAAGATCCTGTTCCCGCCCAGCGTGTTCCCGGTCAACAGCGTCAAGGCGATGCGCGCCTGCTGCTGGCTGTTGACGCAAGGCCCGGCGGCGGCGCTGATGGAGCCGTTTGCTGAAAGCGTGTTCAAGGCCTACTGGAGCGACGACCGCGACATTGCACAAGACACGGTGCTCGGCGACATCGCCAGCGCGTTGGGGCAAGACGGCGCAGCGCTGCTGGCGGCCACCGCCACGCCCGCGGTCAAGGCCCAGCTCAAGGCCAACACCGACGCGGTGATTGCCCGTGGTGGTTTTGGCTCGCCCACCATCTTTGTGGGCGGTGACGACATGTACTTCGGCAATGACCGTCTTGGCCTGGTGAAAGCCGCGGTGCTGCGACGGCGCGGCGCGGCTTGAGCCTGCAAGCCCTGAGGCGCCACGGCGCGCGGCAGGTGCCACCGGCACCACGGCTGCTGCCATTGGCGGTGCCGCTGTTTGCCGAGATGGCGCTGGCCATCGGCATGGGCCTGGTGGGCACGCTGTTGGCAGCACGCCTGGGCGATGTGCAGGGCGCGGCGTTTGCGCTGTGCAACCAGGTGCTGGCGATGTTGTTCGTGTTCTTCCGCGTGGTGGGTGCGGGCATCGGCGTGGTGGTGGCGCAGGCACTCGGCGCGTTGCGGCGCGACCAGGCCGATGCCACCAGCCGCGCCGCCTGGGGCGCCAGCAGCTGGATCGGCGGCATCTGCATGCTGCTGGCGGCGGTGTTTGCCGCGCCGCTGCTGCGGCTGATGAATGCCCCGGCCGAGGTGCTGGCCCTGGCCGTGCCGCTGCTGCAGCTGATGGCACCGGCCGTGCTGCTGGACGCCTGGAACAGCACGGCGGCCAGCGTGCTGCGCTCGCATCTGCACGCCCGGCCGACGATGGTGGTGAACGTGCTGATGCAGCTGCTGCACCTGGCGCTGGCCGTGCCGCTGATGGGTGGCGCTTTCGGCTGGGCTGGCTGGGGGCTGGCGGGCTTTGCGGTGGCGCTGCTGGCCGCACGCTGCCTGGGGCTGGCGCTGTTCCTGCAGGCCTGGCGCAGCCTGCTGGGGCTGCGCCTGCGTTGGGCTGACTGGTGGCAGTGGCGTGGCCGTGTGTTGGGCCCGGTGTTGCACATCGGCCTGCCCGGGGCGGCCGAGAACGTGGCCTGGCGTGCCGCCTATGTGGCCAGCATCGCGGTGGTCGGCACGCTGGGCACGGCGGCGCTGGCCACCCATGCCTACACCATGACGCTGGTGCACATGGTGCTGTTGTTTGCCGCCACCCTGGGGCTGTCGGCTGAAATCATGGTCGGCCACCTGGTGGGCGCCGGCCGGCTGCACCAGGCCGACCAGCTGGTGCGGCGCCTGCTGTGGCGCGGCTTGCTGATGGCGCTGGGCGTGTCGCTGGTCGTGGCACTGGCCGGGCGCTGGATGATGGGCTGGTTCACCAGCGATGCGGCAATCATCGATGCCGGGGCCACGCTGCTGTGGCTGACCATCCTGCTGGAGACCGGCCGCAGCTTCAACCTGGTGCTGGTCAACGCCCTGCGCGCCGCTGGTGATGCACGTTATCCGGTGCAGGCGGGCGTGCTGTCGTTTGCGCTGGTGATGGGCGGTGGCAGCTGGCTGCTGGGCGCCCACCTGGGCTGGGGCCTGGTGGGCGTGTGGATCGCCTACGCGGCCGATGAATGGCTGCGCGGTGGCATCAATTGGTGGCGCTGGTCGCGCCTGGGCTGGCTGCCGGCGGCACGCCAGGCCCACCGCCGCCTGCGGCGCAGCGCGCAGCCACCACCACAAAATGCCGACCAGGCCGCGCTGCACGGCGCATCGGCCCATGACCCACCGGAGACGATTGCATGAACCAAGCCACCCGACTGCCGACAGTCACACCACGCCAGGCCGCCACCACCCTGGTGCTGCGTGACGGCGCAGCCGGCCTGGAGGTGCTGATGGTGCGCCGGTCGCTGCAGGCCAGCTTCATGCCGGGGGCCTATGTCTTCCCCGGTGGCGCCGTGGATGCGGCCGACGGCGATGCGGCGCACCAGGCGCTGTGCGACGAAAGCGCGCCGCGGTTGCAGCAGCGTGTGGGCATGGTCACCGGTGTGGCTGCGTTGGCCACGGCCTATGCGGTGGCAGCGCTGCGCGAGTGTTTTGAAGAGTGTGGTCTGTGGCTGGGCGCGCCGGTCGAGCAAGCGCCTGCTGGTGGCTGGGATGCCATCCGCGCGTCCATCCGCGCACGACTGCACGCCGGCGCCAGCCTGGCCGCGCTGGCGGCCGGCGCCGGCCTGCCGCTGGCCACCAGCGTGCTGCAACCCTGGAGCCACTGGGTGACGCCGGTGGGCCTGCCCAAGCGCTTCGACACGCTGTTCTTCGTGGCGCCCGCACCCCTGGGCCAGCTGCCCAGCGTGGATGCTGGCGAGACCACCACGCTGGCCTGGGTGCAACCCACGGCAGCGTTGGCCGCGCGTGCCGAGGGCGGTTTTCCGATGGAGTTCGCCACCGTCAGCACGGTGCAAAGCTTGCAGCCATTCACCAGCGTGCAAGTGCTGCTGGCCCATGCTGCGGCGCAAACCGCGCTGCCGCCGCTGCACCCACGCCTGGTGCTGGCAGCCGACGGCGCGGTCAGCGGCGTGCTGTTGCCGGGGCAGGCTGGTTATGACCAGGCCTGGGCCGGCTGACCCAGCGGCAACGGCAGCAACAACGGCAGCGGGCGCGTGCTCACAGCGCGGCCAGCGCGCCGCCGTCCAGCTCAGCCAGCAGATGCGCCAAGGTGGCGGCGCTGGAGGCGTCCGGCGCCGAATCCAGCGCGTCTTGCAACACATCGCGGATGTGCTCTGCCGTCACCAGCTCCATCGCCCAGTCGGGGAACAGGCGTTCACGCGGTTCTTCCGATTCACTCAGCATCACCACATGGTGGTGCCGGGCATCGGCCTGGATGTGGCCGAACAGCGTGGCCACGTTGTCGCGCGGGCCTTCCAGCCACTGGAAGAAGATGCCGCTGCCGAACACCAGCAAGCCGGTGATGCCCTCGGCCGGGTTGCGGCGGTGCGCAGTGTGCAGGATGGCGTGCACCGCGTTGTCATCCACGCCTGCTGCTGCGCGGCTGCAGTACACCAGGTTGTAGAGCTGCGGCGGGCCCGAGCCGGCAGACGGCTCGTCACCGGTGGGGCGTGGTCTGGTGATCGCCATCTGCGCTGTCAGCTGCCGTGGAAGCTGGTGAAGCTGTCCACCGGCGCGCGCTCCGAGCGCAGGCTGTTGATCGGGTGATCAGGGTTGCGCCAGCCGATGGCCATGCCGGTGAACAGCAAACGCTCGGGCGGCGTGCCGATGAACGCCCTGATCGTCTTGGGGTACACCGCCCAACATTCCTGCGGGCAGCTGTCCAGGCCCTCTTCACGCAGCAGCAGCATCAGGCTTTGCAGGAACATGCCCAGGTCGCTCCATTGCGGCGGGCCCATGCGCCTGTCGACGGTGCAGAACAGCGCCATCGGCGCGCCGAAGAACTGGTAGTTGCGCGCAAACCAGCGCAGCCGCGCGGGCTTGTCGTCACGCGGGATGCCCAGCCGGGCGTACATGTCTTCACCGATCTTGAAGCGGTAATCGCGGTGCGGCGCCACCAGCTCCTTGGGGTAGATGTCGTATTCGGGCGCCTCACTTTTGTCACCGGCCGCCACCTCGGCCAGGCGGCGCTGCATGACGGCCTTGAGTTCATCGAGCTTGGCACCCATGACCACGTCGATGCGCCAGGGCTGCACATTGCCACCCGACGGCGCGCGCGATGCGGTGGCCAGCAAGCGGCGGATGGTGTCCAGCGGCACGGGGGTGGGCAGGAAATCGCGCACCGACAGGCGGGTGTCCAGTGCCTGGCTGACCGAACTGGCGTGGGTCATGGCTGGGTTCATGGCATGCGCGTTGTTTGCGCTGAGAAGCTGGGATGGCCGAGATGGTCGCATGGCAGCCATTTCCCGCAAGACGCCTTGGCTACAGCGGCCGACGATGCTGGTGATCGATCCACCGTTTTGCGATCCACCGTTGTCTCTGGTGCCCCACCGATGAGCCTGCTCGACGCCCCTGCTGCGCCCCACTACTTCACGCCCGAGCATGTGGCCTTCCGCGACGGCGTGCGCGCCTGGGTGGCGCGTGAGATCAGCCCCCACGCCACGGCCTGGGATGAGGCCGAGACGTTTCCGCGCGAGCTGTACCGCAAGGCTGCTGACATGGGCCTGCTGGGCCTGGGTTATGCCGAAGAACACGGCGGCACGCCGGCCGACATCTTCCACCACCTGATCCTCAGTGAAGAGCTGGCGCGGGCCGGCGCCGGTGGTGTGTCGGCATCGCTGATGTCGCACACCATCGGCCTGCCGCCGGTGCAGCGCTTCGGCAGCGCCGCGCTGCGCTCGCGGGTGATCCCGCCGGTGCTGCGTGGCGAAAAGATCGCTGCGCTGGCCGTCACCGAGCCATCGGGCGGCAGCGATGTGGCGGCGCTGAAGACCAAGGCGGTGCGTGTGCACAGCGCGGATGGTGGCCACTACTTGGTCAACGGCGAGAAGGTGTTCATCACCTCGGGCATGCGGGCTGACTTCATCACCGTGGCGGTGCGGTCTGACCCGGCCAGCAAAGGCGCCAACGGCATCTCGGCGCTGCTGGTGGACGGTGACACGCCGGGCCTGACCCGCACCAAGCTCGACAAGATGGGCTGGTGGGCCAGCGACACCGCGCACCTGCGCTTCGACAACTGCCGCGTGCCAGTGGCCAACCTGATCGGCACCGAGCACCAGGGCTTCAAGACCTTCATGACCAATTTCAACAGCGAGCGCCTGGGCATGTCGGCCCAGGCGGTGGGCTTTGCCCAGGTGTGTTTCGACGAGGCGCTCGACTGGGCGCGCCAGCGCCACACCTTCGGCGCGCCGCTGTCAGAGAGGCAGGTGATCCGCCACAAGCTGATGGACATGCTTCGCCAAATCGACGTGGCGCGCTGCCATGTCTATGACCTGGCCTGGGCGCAACAGCACAACCACGGCGACGCCAACCTGCGCGTGGCCCGCATTGCGATGGCCAAGGTGCAGTGCACCCAATGCATGCAGTTCTGCGCCGATGCGGCGGTGCAGATCCTGGGCGGCATGGGCTTCATGCGTGGCACCAAGAGCGAGCGCCTGTACCGCGAAACCAAGGTGATGATGATTGGCGGCGGCTCTGAAGAGATCATGAAAGACCTGGCCGCCAGGCAACTGGGGATCTGACGCCATGGCCGCCATCGAATCGTCCATCGCCCCCGGCAGCGAGGCTTTTGCCGCCAACCGCAGCGGCATGCTGGCGCTGATCGAGCGCATTCGCACGGCTGAAGGGCGCGCAGTGGCGGCCAGCGCCGCATCACGCAAGCGCTTCGAGGCGCGTGGCCAATTGCTGCCGCGTGAACGCCTGGCGCTGCTGCTGGACCCCGGCGCCCCTTGGCTGGAGTTGTGCACGCTGGCCGGCTACGGCCTGGACACGCCCGACCCCGACAAGACCGTGCCCGGCGGCGGCGTGATCGCCGGCATCGGGGTTGTGTCGGGCGTGCGCTGCATGGTCAATGCCAGTGATTCGGGCATCGACGCCGGTGCGCTGCAGGCCGGCGGGCTGGACAAGGCGCTGCGCATCCAGGCGCTGGCGCTGGAGAACAAGCTGCCGTATGTGCAACTGGTGGAAAGCGCCGGCGCCAACCTGCTGAAGTACCGGGTCGAAGGTTTCATCAAGGGCGGCGGCTTGTTCCGCAACCTGGCCAGGATGTCGGCCGCCGGGCTGCCGGTGGTCACCGTCACGCATGGCTCGTCCACCGCTGGCGGCGCCTACCAGACGGGGCTGAGCGACTACATCATCATGGTGCGTGGCCGCTCGCGCGCCTTCCTGGCCGGCCCACCGCTGCTGATGGCCGCCACCGGCGAAGTGGCCACCGAAGAAGAGCTGGGCGGCGCCGAGATGCACACCAGCATCTCCGGCCTGGGCGACTACCTGGCCGAAGACGACCGCGACGCGCTGCGCATTGCGCGTGAAGTTCTTGGCCAGATCGACTGGCCCCATGAACGTGCCGCGCCGCGCGATTTCCAGCCCCCACGATTCGACGCCGCTGAGCTGCTGGGCATCATGCCGATGGACCACAAGCGCCCGGTGGACATGCGCCAGGTGATCGCACGTTTCGTCGACGACAGCGACTTCCTGCCGTTTTCCCCCGGCTACGGCAGCGCCACCGTGTGCGGCCATGCCCGCATCGAGGGCCATGCAGTGGGCATCATCACCAACAACGGCCCGATCGACAACGCCGGCGCCACCAAGGCCACACACTTCATCCACGCCTGCTGCCAGAGCGGCACGCCGATCATCTACCTCAACAACACAACAGGCTTCATGGTCGGCCGGATGTATGAAGAGCGTGGCATGGTCAAGCAGGGCTCGGCGATGATCCAGGCGGTGGCCAATGCCAACGTGCCGCAGATCACGCTGTACTGCGGCGCCAGCTTCGGCGCCGGCAACTACGGCATGTGCGGGCGGGGGTTTGCGCCGCGCTTCTGTTTCAGCTGGCCGAACGCCAAGACCGCGGTGATGGGCGGTGAACAAGCCGCCCGCACCATGGGCATCGTCACCGAGGCGGCGATGGCGCGCAAAGGCGCGGTTGACCACGCCAGGATTGCCGCGCTGGAAGCGGACATCCAGCAACGCTTTGACGCCCAGATGAGCGTGTTCACCACCAGCGCGCTGCTGCTCGACGATGGTGTGATCGACCCGCGCCACACCCGCGCGGTGCTGGCGCTGACGCTGACGGTGTGCCGCGAGGGCGATGCCCGCACACCGCGCCGCATGCAGTTCTCTGTTTCCAGACCCTGACGTCCAAGGCCTTGCCATGCTGATGCAACTGACCCCCGAACACGAGGCCCTGCGCGACACCGCCAGGCGCTTCATCGCCGAGCAGGTGAACCCGTTTGTCGACCAATGGGAGGCTGAGGAAATCTTCCCCGCCCACCAGGTCTTCAAGGGCATGGGCAACCTGGGCCTGCTGGGCCTGGACAAGCCCACCGCAGACGGCGGCGCCGGGCTCGACTACAGCTACAGCGCGGTGTTTGCCGAGGCGCTGGCCGACATCAACTGCGGTGGCATTCCGATGGCCACCGGCGTGCAGACCGACATGGCCACGCCGGCCTTGGCCAAACACGGCAGCGCCGAGTTGCGTGCCGAGTTTCTGGCGCCGGCGATTGCCGGTGACTACGTGGCCTGCCTGGGCGTCAGTGAGGTGGGCTCAGGATCGGACGTGGCCAGCATCAAGACCAAGGCACGCAAGGATGGCGGCGACTACATCATCAACGGCGGCAAGATGTGGACCACCAACGGCACGCAGGCCGACTTCTGCTGCGTGCTTGCCAACACCTCCGACGGCTCGGGCCACCGCAACAAGAGCCTGATCATCGTGCCGATGAAAGCGCCGGGCGTCAGCGTGGCGCGCAAGCTGCGCAAGGTGGGCATGCACGCCAGCGACACCGCGCAACTGCACTTCGACGACGTGCGTGTGCCACAACGCTTTCGCATCGGCGAAGAGGGCATGGGCTTCATGTACCAGATGGAGCAGTTCCAGATCGAGCGGCTGTGGGGCGCGCTGAACACCGGCGCGATGGCCCAGCGCGCCATCGACCACACGATTGTCTATACAAGAGAGCGCCAGGCCTTCGGCCGCAGCATCCTCGACAACCAGTGGGTGCATTTCAAGCTGGCCGAGTTGCAGACCGAGGTGGAGGCGCTGCGCAGCCTGGCCTGGCGTGGCGTGGAAATGGTGGTCAAGGGCGAAGACGCCACCAAGCTGGCGACCATGGCCAAGCTGAAGGCCGGCCGCACAATCCGCGAAGTGAGCGACGGCTGCCTGCAGTTCTGGGGCGGCATGGGCTACATGATGGACAGCCCCGTCAGCCGCATCTGGCGCGACGGGCGCTTGTCGTCCATCGGCGGTGGCGCGGATGAAGTGATGCTGCAGATCCTGAGCAAGTTCATGGGCACATTTCCCACCGGGCGCTGAAACCATGGCCGGCGCCACAGCGTTCACCAAGATCCTGATTGCCAACCGCGGCGAGATTGCCCTGCGGGTGATGCGCAGCGCCCATGCGCTGGGCTACCAGACGGTGGCGGTGTATTCCACCGCCGACGCCCAGGCCCGCCATGTGCTGGAGGCTGACCAGGCGGTGTGCATCGGTGAGCCGCTGCCGCGCCAGAGCTATCTGAACATCCCGGCGATCATCGACGCCGCCAAGCGCAGCGGAGCCGATGCGGTGCACCCAGGCTACGGCTTCCTGGCCGAGAACGAAGACTTTGCCGCCGCCTGCCGCGATGCCGGGCTGGTCTTCATCGGCCCATCGCCCGAGTCGATCAAGGCCATGGGCGACAAAGCCGGTGCCAAGGCGTTGATGGCCGCCGCCGGCGTGCCGGTGATCCCCGGCTACCAGGGCGAGGACCAAGCCACCGAACGCCTGGCCACCGAGGCTGCCAAGTTCGGCTGGCCCGTGATGGTCAAGGCCACGGCCGGTGGTGGCGGCCGCGGCATGCGGCGTGTGGACAAGGCCGCAGACTTTGCGGGTTTGCTGCACAGCGCGCAGAGCGAGGCGTTGGGCGCGTTTGGCGATGCCACGGTGATCCTGGAGCGGGCGTTGATCGCGCCACGCCACATCGAGATCCAGGTGTTTGCCGACCGCCATGGCAACGCCATCCACCTGGGTGAACGTGATTGCTCGGTGCAGCGACGGCACCAGAAGCTGATTGAAGAAGCGCCGTCACCGGCTGTCAACGCCGCGCTGCGCGCGCGCATGGGCGCAGTGGCGGTGCAGGCGGTGCGCGCCATCGGTTATGAAGGCGCGGGCACGCTGGAGTTCCTGCTCGACAGCCGGGGTGAGTTCTTCTTCATGGAGATGAACACCCGGCTGCAGGTGGAACACCCGGTGACCGAAGCCATCACGGGGCTGGATTTGGTGGCCTGGCAATTGCGCGTGGCTGCTGGCGAGCCGCTGCCGCTGGCGCAGGACCAGGTGACGTTCACCGGCCACGCCATCGAGGTGCGGCTGTGTGCCGAAGACCCGCTGCACAACTTCATGCCGCAGAGCGGCCGGGTGCTGGCCTGGCAGATGCCCGAGTTGGGGCCTGACGGCTTGCGGGTGGAACACGCGCTGCGCCCGGGCGACGAGATCCCGCCGTACTACGACTCGATGATCGCCAAGCTGGTGGCCCATGGCGTGCACCGCGCTGAAGCGCTGCGCAAGCTGCAGCGTGGCCTGCGCCAGGCGGTGGCGCTGGGCGTGGCCACCAACCAGGCCTTTCTGGCCCAATGCATCGCCCACCCGGTGTTTGCCGAAGGCGGCGCCACCACCGCCTTCATCGGTGACCACCAGGCGGCGTTGCTCAAGCCACTGGGGCCCGACGGTGATGCTGACCAGCGCCAGCGGGTGGCGGCACTGGCGGCGCTGCTGCTGCACCACAGCGCCGGCGCGGGCGCATTGCCGACCGTGCTGGCCCACCACATGCCGATGCTGCAGCGCTTTGCGCTGGACGGTGTGGCCCAGC
>JANNMP010000052.1:0-2261 GCA_031398015.1 Burkholderiaceae bacterium | reverse complement strand
TTTTTCTTAGCAAGACCGGCCACACCTGGAGCGCCACACGATGAACGTCACCTTCCGCCAATTGCGTGTGTTTGCTGAAGTGGCCCGGCTGGGCAGCGTGCAGCGCGCGGCCGAAGCGCTGCACCTGACGCCGCCGGCGGTGTCGATGCAGATCAAGGAAATCGAGAGCCAGGTCGGCCTGCCGCTGTTTGATCGCGCCAACCGGCGTCTCGTGCTGTCGACCGCCGGTGAGTACTTCCTGGTCTACGCCAAGCGGCTGCTGGCCACGCTGAAAGAGGCCGACGACGCGATGGCCCGCTTCAAGCGGGTGGAGTCGGGTTTGTTGAGTGTCGGCATGGTGAGCTCGGCCAAGTACTTTCTGCCGCAGTTGCTGGCGCTGTTCCATGCCGAGCACCCGGCCATCGAGCTGCGCCTGCGCCTGGGCAACCGCGAACAGCTGGCCACCTGGATGCAAGCCAACGAGGTCGATTTGTCGGTCATGGGCCGGCCGCCGAAAGACTTTGCCAACCGCGCCGAGCCGTTTGCGATGCACCCGCATGTACTGGTCACCGCACCCGGCCATGCCTTTGCCCGGGCCGAGTCGGTGCCGGCAGCGGCACTGGCGCGAGAGCCGTTCATCGTGCGTGAACCCGGCTCGGGCACCCGCGCCGCGCTGGCCGAGTACCTGGACCACCACCACCTGAAGCCGGTGGTGGTGATGGAAATGCACAGCACCGAGGCCATCAAGCAGGCCGTGATGGCCGGCCTGGGCGTGAGCATGATCTCGCTGCACACCATCGGCCTGGAGTGGCGCCACGGCCTGATCGCAGCGCCACCGGTCGAAGGCCTGCCGCTGATGCGGCGCTGGCATGTGGTGACCTCCGCCGGCAAGCTGCTGTCGCCCGCTGCCGAGGCGCTGCGCTACTTTGTGCTCGAACGCGGCGAGGCCCACTTGGCGGCCATGTTTGCCGGGCCTGACCAGCCCGGATGAAACGGCTGCGGCCGACGCTGGCGTGCATCCGTCACACGCTGGCCGGCGCTGGCGACGCACCCCCCTTGAATGAGTGATCCATCCCCCGGGATACGGGCCCCCGGTGTCTTGAGGCGATCATGTAACGATCAGATACTCCTCGACATGGAAAATTTTTCGACAGCGCAGGTGGCCTTGCTGCCACGCATCGCCAACCTGGCGACGCTGGCAGTTGTGGTGGCCGCCACCTGGTGGTCCAGCGCACAGCGCCCGGCTGATTTGGCCACCATTGCGGTTGCCAAGGCGCAAGCCTCCAGGCCGGCGGCGTTGCCCGCCGCCGTCCCGGCCCTGGCCGGCGGCCAACGCCCCGGCGCCGAGCAGGCTGGCCATGCCAACACGGTGGCCGTGTGGCCGGTGCAGGCCACCGCATTGCCACGCGACGGCATCCAGGCGGTCGGATTCCAAGCACGCGTGCAGCGCTGACCACGCTGGCGCGCCCCCGGCAGCGCCAGCGTCAAATCGCGCAGCGCACCGGCTGCACGCCCAGCACAGCCACCAGCACCTCGGGCTTGATCGCCAGCAGGCAGCCGCGCCGGCCGCCGTTGATCAACAGGGCCGGCAACTGCAGCACGCTGTCTTCGGCATACACCGGCATTGGCTTGCGCAGCCCGAACGGTGAGGTGCCACCCACCAGGTAGCCGCTGTGGCGCTGTGCCACCGCTGGCGCGCAGGGCTCGATGCTCTTGGCGCCGATGGCGCGTGCCAGGTTCTTGGTGCTGACCTGTTTGTCGCCGTGCATCAGCACGATCAGCGGCTCGGCGCGCTCGTTCTGCATCACCAGAGTCTTGACCACCGCATGCTCGGGCCAGCCCAGCTGGCGCGCCGATTCGGCCGTTCCGCCATGGTCCACATAGTCATACACATGCACGCTGAAAACCACGCCGGCCGCGCGCAACTGCTGGGTGGCGGGGGTTTCGCTGACGTGTTTGTCCTTCTTCGCCAACGTGGTGCTCCGCCCCTGTCACTGCGCCGGGTCGCGCTGCGCCCAGCGCACAGCGTCGATGGCCGCCAGCAGCTCAGGCGCCAGCGTGGTGCCCCAGGCGGCCAGGCATTCGTCGAGCTGGGCCATGCTGGTGACGCCGATGATGGTGCTGGCCACGCGCCAGTTGGTGTAGCAAAAGGCCAGCGCCATCTGTGTCGGCGTGAGGCCATGGTCGCGTGCCAGCGCGTTGTAGGCGCGCGCTGCAGCCAGCGTCTCGGGCCGGGCCCAGCGCTGCTTGCGCATGCTCTCAAAGCGCGCCAGCCGGCCCAG
>JANNMP010000010.1:0-6824 GCA_031398015.1 Burkholderiaceae bacterium | reverse complement strand
GTTTTCTTCGCCGCCGTTGCCACAGCAGTGGCCGCCGGCGCCGGCAGCAGTCACGCGGGGCTCGATGCCCCCGCCGCGTCCCGCCTGGCGGCGCTGCGCCAGGCCCCCGACTCGGCCGGGGTGCGAATCTACGGCGGCGTTGTGCATGCGAAGGATGCGCGCGGTAGCGATCCGTTGTTCAGTTACGAACGGAGGGTGGGCGAGAAGGCGAACGGCAACTCGTCGTCGGCGCACATCACGCGCGATCCGCAGGGGCGGGTGATCATCGCCGAGCAAGCCGAGTTCGCGCCGGGCTATGCCTTGCAGCGCTTCGACGCCATCCACCAGCAGCTCGGCTACAGCGGCTCGGTGGTGCTGAGCAACGGGGGCCGCCACCTCGTCTACGAGCTCGACGAACACGGCAAGCGCACGACGGCCACCGAGGACGTCGGCGCGCCAGTGGTGGCGGGGCCGACGCTGCACGGCTTCATCCTGCACCACTGGGACGCACTGGCGCCGGGCCAGGCGCTGGGCGTGCGGATGATCGTGATGGCGAAGAAGACCACCTACGGTTTCGACATCCGCCGACTGCCGGCCCGTGACGGCCACACCACGTTTACCGTCACGCCGAGCAGTTGGCTGGTTCGCCTGGCCGTCGCACCATTGACCGTGACCTTCGACGCGACGACCCGCAACGTGGTGCGCTACGAAGGCCAGGTGCCGCCCATGCGGCAGGAGGCAGGCCGGCTCAAAACGCTGGTTGCCCGGGTCGACTATGCGATGGCCGTGCCGGTTTACCGCTGACCTCACCGCGTCAGGTCGTCCTGGAAGGCGGCCTAGGTGGGCAGCCGCCAAAACCGCCGCCAGCGGCGCCGCGCCCCCTTGCCGCAGAGCCCGCACGCTGCGCCACGGCGCGCTCTCGCGCACGAGGTACAGAACGCGGTTCTTCCAGGCCTTCCAGGGCGGGTACCAACGCGCGAACAGCGGGATGCGCATCAGCGTGACTTCGACCAACTGGAAGATGCGCGCGACGACCGCGGTGCCGGCGATCTTGGCGCCGACCAGCAGCAGCACGCCGCTGGCCGCATGGCCCTTGCCGAACAGGAACAGCGCCAGGAGCTTGACGGGCAGCAGCATCAGCACCGGCACGAGGAAGACCAGCAGCGCGGCCCACGGCGGCAGGTCGCGCACCCGCTGTTCAAGCCGGGCCCACAGCGGCAACCGCCCGAGCCGTGCGACCAGCGCCGCCAGTGGTGCCCAGCCCCATTCCTCGAACAGGAGGAACGGCACCAGCAGGGCGGCGGCGATGGCGCGGAGCAGTTTTCGGAGAGCGATCACGAAGAGCCGGGTGGAGCAGGGTTGGTCTGCAGTGTAGGCACGGGCGCAGCACGCTCGGCGTGAGGCCCGCGCGGGCGACGCACGCTCATCGACCGCGCAGGCCGTATGGCAAACTTTGCCGCTTTTCCCGGGTACGAACCTCCTCAGACATGCAGAAAATCATTCGCCAGCTCGCCGCCGAAATCAGGGTCGGCGAGCACCAGGTGAAGGCGGCCGTCGAGCTGCTGGACGGCGGCGCCACGGTGCCTTTCATCGCGCGCTACCGCAAGGAAGCCACCGACGGGCTCGACGATATCCAGCTGCGCGAACTGGAAGACCGCCGCGCCGCGGTGCTCAAAAGCATCGACGAACAGGGCAAGCTGACGCCCGAACTGCGCGCTGCCATCGAGTTCGCGCCGACCAAGCAGGCGCTGGAAGACCTGTACCTGCCGTTCAAGCAGAAGCGCCGCACCAAGGGCCTGGTCGCGCGTGAAGCCGGGCTGCAGCCGTTGGCCGACAAGCTGTTCGCCAACCCCGGGCTGGACCCACACACCGAGGCCGCCGCCTTCCTCAACCCCGAGGCCGGCTTTGCCGACGGCCAGGCGGTGCTGGACGGTGTGCGTGACCTGCTGAGTGAACGCTGGGCCGAAGACGCTGGTCTGGTGGGCCCGCTGCGTGATTGGCTGTGGGCCGACGGCTTGCTGCGCAGCACGCTGGTTGACGGCAAGGACGCAGCCGACGCCGACAACGCCAAGTTCCGCGACTACTTCGACCACAGCGAGCCGCTGCAACGTGTGCCCAGCCACCGCGCGCTGGCAGTGTTCCGTGGCCGTGCGCTGGGTGTGCTCGACGCCAGGCTGTTGCCCGACGAGCAAGCCGTGCCCGGGCAACCGGGCCTGGCCGAGGGGCGCATTGCGCAGCACCTGGGTTGGCGGCACGCCGACCGCCCGGCGGACACACTGATCCGCAAGACCATCACCTGGACCTGGAAGGTCAAACTGAGCCTGAGCCTGGAGCGCGACCTGTTCGCCCGCCTGCGTGAAGCCGCCGAAGCCACTGCCATCCATGTCTTTGCCGAGAACCTGCGTGACCTGCTGCTGGCCGCGCCCGCCGGCAAGCGTGTGGTGATGGGGCTGGACCCCGGCATCCGCACGGGGGTGAAGGTGGCGGTGGTCAGCGACACCGGCAAGGTGCTGGCCACCCACACCGTGTACCCGCATGAACCACGCCGTGACTGGGACGGCAGCCTGCATGTGCTGGCTGAGTTGGTGGCCGCCCACGGCGTCAACCTGATCGCCATCGGCAACGGCACGGCCAGCCGCGAGACCGACAAGCTGGCGGCTGACCTGATCAAGCGCAGCCAGGACAGCGCCGCTGGCGTGGTGATCGACAAGGCGGTGGTCAGTGAGGCAGGTGCCTCGGTCTATTCGGCCAGTGAATTTGCCAGCAACGAGCTGCCTGAACTGGACGTGAGCCTGCGTGGCGCGGTGTCCATCGCCCGCCGGCTGCAAGACCCGCTGGCCGAGCTGGTGAAGATCGACCCCAAGAGCATCGGCGTGGGCCAGTACCAGCATGATGTGAACCAGGCCGCGCTGGCGCGCACGCTGGATGCAGTGGTTGAAGACTGTGTCAACAAGGTGGGCGTGGACCTGAACACCGCGTCGGCGCCGCTGCTGGCGCGGGTGGCGGGCTTGTCGGCCGCCGTGGCTGGCGCCATCGTGCGTTGGCGAGAGGCCCACGGCGCGTTTGCCAACCGCCAGCAATTGCTGGACGTGGCCGGCCTGGGGCCCAAGACCTTCGAGCAGGCCGCAGGCTTTTTGCGCATCCGGGGCGGTGACAACCCACTCGACCAGACCGGCGTGCACCCCGAGACTTATCCGGTGGTGCAACGCTTGCTGGCGGCGCTGCAGCGTCCGATCAGCGGCGTCATGGGCCAGGCCGACGTGATCCGCAGCGCGCTTCTGAAGCACCCGCCAGAGGCCTTTGCAGACGCGGTGTTTGGTGTCATCACCGTCAAGGACATCTTCAACGAGCTGGAAAAGCCGGGCCGTGACCCGCGCCCACATTTCAAGGTGGCCAGGCTGGCCGAGGGCATCGAACGCATCCAGGATCTGGCGGTGGGCATGACGTTGGAAGGCACGGTCAGCAACGTGGCGCAGTTCGGCGCCTTCATCGACCTGGGCGTGCACCAGGACGGGCTGGTGCATGTCAGCCAGCTGGCGCACAAGTTCGTCAACGACGCGCGTGAGGTGGTGAAGACCGGCGACATCGTCAAGGTGAAGGTGCTGGCGCTGGACCTGGCACGCAAGCGCATCACGCTGACGATGAAGCTCGATGCCCAGCCGGCTGCGGCGGGCACCGACAACGGCTTCAGGCCGGCTGGCCGCGACCAGCGCAGCAACCGCACCGGCAGCGCGCAGCCAGCCGCAGGCAATGCGATGGCAGCGGCATTCGCCAAACTGCCAAACCGGCGCTGACCAGGTTGGTGCCGGCAGCAGGCGCTGGACAACCGTCGCCGATACTTTGGCTGGCCTTCCCGCCGCCACCAAAAGCACCGCCATGACCGACCAGAACACTGCCGGCGAGCCGCCCGAGCAAGCACCCAAGGCAACCCGCAAGCCAGCCCGCAAGCCAGCCACCCAGGACAAGGCCAAGGCGGCCAAGCGGCGCAAGGCTGCGAAGGCCGAGCCGCCGCGTTTGTCGCACCGGCGCCAGCCGTCCACCATGCCAGTGGTTGATTGGCAGCGCGCACTGCGCCAGCAGTTCGGCCGCGAGCAGGCGTTTGTGCTGCACAACCTGGGCGATGCGCCGGTGTTCTCTGACTTCCGCGTTGACAACCCCACCAGCGGCAGCCACTGGCGCGTCAGCATCCGCGGTGTGCGGCCGGGCGACAACAGCTGCGCCTGCCCTGATTTCGCCAGCAATGACCTGGGCACCTGCAAGCACATCGAGTTCACCCTGGCAACGCTGGCGCGCCGGCGTGGTGGCAAGGCCGCCCTGAAGGCGGGTCACGCCCCGGCGTTTTCTGAACTGCTGCTGCGCCATGGCGCCGAGCATGCGGTGCGCTGGCGCCCCGGCACCGATTGCCCCCCGGCGTTGCGTCAGCAGGCCGCTGCCCTGTTCGATGCCGACGGCCTGTTGCCTGCCGACCGCTTGGCGCCGTTGCCGGCATTCATGGCCGCCCTGCGTGCCAGCGGCCATGCCTTTGTGGTGGAAGACGAGGTGCTGGCATGCCTGGCAGCGCAGCGTGACAGCGCCCACCGCGCAGAGGCCCTGGCGTTGGCCTATCCGCTGGGCGCTGCCGACCCGGCGCTGCGCATACTGCTGCAGGTGCCGCTGTATGCCTATCAGGCCGAGGGTGCGCTGTTTGCCGCCCGCCGCGGGCGGGTGTTGATCGCCGACGAGATGGGCCTGGGCAAGACAGCGCAGGCCATTGCGGCGGCCGAGCTGTTGGCCCGCCACGCCGGCGTCGAGCGGGTGCTGGTGGTCTGCCCGACGTCGCTGAAACACCAGTGGCAACGTGAGTTCATGCACTTTGCCGGTCGCCCGGCCATGGTGGTGCAAGGCCTGCTCACGCCACGCCGCAGGCAGTGGCAGGCCGATGCGTTCTGCAAGATTGCCAACTACGAAACCCTGGCGCGCGATCTGGACGACATCAACGCCTGGGCGCCCGAGCTGTTGGTCATCGACGAAGCCCAGCGTGTGAAGAACTGGGACACCATCGCCGCCCGGGCGCTGCGCCGCATCCCGGCGCCGCATGCCGTGGTGCTGACGGGCCCACCGCTGGAAAACCGGCTCGAGGAACTGCTGGCCATCGTGCAACTGGTCGATCCACACCGCCTGGGGCCGACCTGGCGCCTGCGCCATGACCACCAGCAATACGACGACGCCGGCCGCGTGGTGGGCTACCGCGCGCTGGACAAACTGGGCGCCACGCTGGCGCCAGTGATGTTGCGCCGCCGCAAGGCCGAGGTGCTGGCGCAACTGCCAGAGCGCATCGACAAAACGCTGTTCGTGCCGCTGACGGCCGAGCAGCGCGCCCACCATGACGAGCATGGCGGCATCGTCGCCCGGCTGGTGTCACGCTGGCGGCGCACCGGCTTCCTGACCGACGCCGACCAGCGCCGCCTGCAGTGCGCTCTGCAGATGATGCGCATGGTCTGCAACAGCACCTGGCTGCTTGACCACGAGACCGACCATGGCCTGAAAGCCACCGAGCTGATGACCCAGCTCGATGAGCTGTTCGAGCAGCCCGATGCCAAGGCGGTGGTGTTCAGCCAATGGCTGGGCACGCATGAGGTGCTGCAGCGCCACATCCGCACGCGCGGCTGGGGCCATGTGCTGTTCCATGGCGGTGTGCCAGGCCCGCAACGCGCCGCGCTGGTGGACCGCTTCCACAGCGACCCCGCTTGCCGGCTGTTCCTGTCCACCGATGCCGGCAGCGTGGGCCTGAATCTGCAGCATGCGGCGGCCACCGTGGTCAACATGGACCTGCCGTGGAACCCGGCGGTGCTGGCGCAACGCATCGGCCGCGTGCACCGCATGGGCCAGACACGCGGCGTGCAGGTCATCAACCTGGTGGCGCAGGGCGCCATTGAAGAGGGCATGCTGGGCGTGCTGGCGTTCAAACAATCCTTGGCCGACGGCGTGCTCGACGGCGGTGAGGCCGAGGTGTTCCTGCAGGGCTCGCGGCTGGCGTCGTTCATGAAAACGGTGGACAGCGTGACAGGCGCGATGGGGCAGGCCGAGGCGGCGCCCGTTGCCGCGCCGGCGCCAGCTGCTGCGCCGCCAGTCAGTCCGCCCAGCCCCGTTGAAGCGGCCACGGCAACGGCAACGGCAGCGCCCGCGCCGGCGCTGCCCACCACCGCACAGCCTGCGCCACAGCATGCTGACGATCCTTGGTCGCCGCTGCTCAGTGCAGGGCTGCAGTTGCTGGAAACCCTGGCCCAGCCCGGTGCTGCCGAAGCTGCAGGCTGGGTGCAGGCCGATGCCGCATCGGGCCAGCGCCGCCTGGTGCTGCCGCTGCCCGATCCGCAAACCCTGCGCCGCCTGGCCACCGGCCTGGCCGGGCTGCTGGACCGCCTGCGGCCGCCTGGCTGACACGGGGCACTGCAGCCAATGCGGCCGGGCCGCTTTCGTGCACTGCAGGTCTTTGCCGGCCCAGCCGCGCTGGCGCACCTGCGTGAGCGTGGCCTGCAACCGGCCGACGTGCGGGTGATTCCGGCCGCCGCCGGTGGCCCCAAGGGACTGGTGCTGAACCCGCTGGACCGCTACCTGTTCGGCCATTGGCTGGCCGGCAGCACGCACACCGTGCACCTGGCGGGCGCGTCCATCGGCGCCTGGCGCATGGCCTGCGCCATGCTGCCCAACCCCGATGCGGCGCTGGCCGAGCTGGCCCAGGGCTACATCCACCAGCAGTTCAATGTGCCCGACGGCACCTGGCCCGACGCCGCCGAAGTGAGCCGGGTGTTCGCCTCGCTGCTGCAGCAGCAGTTCAGCGGCCGTGAAGACACCGTGCTGGCCCATGC
>JANNMP010000003.1:0-8599 GCA_031398015.1 Burkholderiaceae bacterium | reverse complement strand
CCCCACCGGTCCAGATGAAGTCCCCCAGGTCCAGATCACACTGCTGGGCCAGCATCATGGTCAGCAGGGCGTAGCTGGCGATGTTGAAGGGCACACCCAAAAAGATGTCGGCGCTGCGCTGGTAGAGCTGGCAGCTCAGCTTGCCGCGCCCGCCCGGTGTGGTGGCCGGCGCCACGTAGAACTGGAAGAAGGCATGGCAGGGCATCAAGGCCATCTGGTCCAGCTCAGCCACGTTCCAGGCGCTGACGATGATGCGGCGGCTGTCGGGGTTGGTCTTGAGCTGCTGCACCACCTGGGCAATCTGGTCGATGTGTCGGCCATCAGGCGTGGGCCAGCTGCGCCACTGCACGCCGTACACCGGCCCCAGGCTGCCGTCGGCGCGGGCCCATTCGTCCCAGATGCTGCAGCCGTTGTCCTGCAGCCATTTGACGTTGCTGTCGCCACGCAGGAACCACAGCAGCTCGACGATCACCGCGCGCAGGTACACCTTCTTGGTGGTGACCAGCGGGAAGCCTTCATTCAAGTCAAAGCGCATCTGGTGGCCGAACACGCTGCGTGTGCCGGTGCCGGTGCGGTCGCCCTTGGCCACGCCGTGGCTGAACACATGGCGCATGAAGTCTTCGTAGGGGCTGTGGGCGGTGCGGATGTCGTCCACGTCAATAGGCTCCAAACAAGGTGTCGAGTGCGGCCGTCACCTCGTCACGGCCGTTGCTCAGATGCGCCACGGGTCGCCGCAGCGTGGCCATTGGCACGGCACCCAGCGTGGCTGTGTCCAACACCAGAGACTCGCCATCCACAGTCAGCAGCGGGTTCAGGTTGCGAGCGCGCGGCCCGAAGACGGCCTGCCTGCGCAGCGGGATCACCACCCTCGATTCGAGTCCGTCGATGTGGTCGTTCTGCACATCCAGGAAGCAAGGCGTGTGGCTGCGCTCGCCGGCTTCCGGGTTCTGGAACACATCAAACCTCGCCATCGCCACCGTCCTTCATGAACGTGCGGTAGCGCGCCAGTGGAAGGCCCTCGCGCGTTATGCGTGCGTTGTAGTGCGCGATGGCGTCCTTGTTCTCTTCGTTCCAACGCGCCCAGTACTGCTTTCGCACCTCTGCGGCCAGCAGCGCGTCCACCGTGGCTGAAATGTTCATGCCCAACTCCCGGGCGGTGTCCAACACCTTGGCGTTCAAACTCAGGTTGGTGGCACGTTTGGGTGAATCAGCAATTCGGCGCATGGGCGGCCTCCATCAAGAATGCGCACGAATTATGCGCCCGCCACCGCTTCTGGCACCGCCCCATCGGCCCGCTGCAAGCCGAACTGCATCGCCGCCAGCCGGGCGTACAAGCCGCCCCGCGCCACCAGTGCCTCATGGGTGCCGATGTCGACAATCCGCCCGGCGTCCATCACCACGATGCGGTCGGCGCGCTGCACCGTGGCCAGGCGGTGGGCAATCACCAGTGTGGTGCGGCCGGTCATCGCTGCTTCCAGCGCGGCCTGCACCATGCGCTCGCTTTCGGCGTCGAGTGCGCTGGTGGCTTCGTCCAGCAGCAGCAGCGGCGGGTTCTTCAGCAGCGCGCGGGCAATGCTGATGCGCTGGCGCTGGCCACCACTGAGGCGCACACCACGTTCACCCAGGAAGCTGTTGTAGCCGTCGGGCAGGGCGTTGATGAAGTCATGCGCAAACGCCGCCTTGGCCGCAGCCACCACCTCGGCTTGGCTGGCGTCGGGCCGGCCGTAGCGGATGTTCTCCAGCGCGCTGGTGGAAAACAGCGTCGAGTCTTGCGGCACGATGCGCACCCGCTGGCGCAGGCTGGCCAAGGCGGTGCGGTGGATCGGCACGCCGTCCAGCGTGATCTGGCCGCTGCCCACGTCATAAAAGCGCAGCAGCAGCTGGAACAGCGTGCTCTTGCCCGCGCCGCTGGGGCCGACGATGGCCACCGTCTCGCCTGGCGCCACGCGCAGGCTGATGCCTTGCAGTGCGGCCAGTTTCGGGCGTGACGGATAGTGGAAGCCCACGTTGTCGAACACCAGCGCCGCGCCACCGCTGCTGTGTGGCAAGGGCAGCGGTGCAGCGGGGTCGGCCACTGGCGATGTGGCGTCCAGCAGCTCCATCAGCCGCTCGGTGGCGCCGGCGGCGCGCAGCAGGTCGCCGTAGACCTCGCTCAGCACCGCCACGCTGCCCACCAGGATGATCACGAACACGACGGTCTGGCCCAGGTGCCCGGCGCTGATGGCGCCTGCGGCCACCGCCTGCGTGCCCTGGTACAGCCCCCACAGCAGCGCGCCGAAGGTGGCGGTGATGATGAAGCCCACCAGCAGCGCCCGCACCCGGGTGCGCTTGCGCGCGGTGTCGAAGGCGGCCTCGGTGGCGGCGTTGAAGCGCAAGGCTTCGCGCTGCTCCTGCACATGGCTTTGCACCACGGGGATGGCATTGAGCACCTCGCCGGCAATGGCGCTGCTGTCGGCCACGCGGTCCTGGCTGGCGCGGCTGAGTTTGCGCACCCGGCGGCCGAAATACAGGCTGGGCAGCACCACCAGCACCAGGATGCCCAGCACCTGGGTCATCACCCGCGGGTTGGTCACCACCAGCATCAGCAGTGCGCCGCTGCCCATCACCACGTTGCGCAGGCCCATGCTCAGGCTGGAGCCCACCACGGTCTGCACCAGCGTGGTGTCGGTGGTCAGGCGGCTCAGCACCTCGCCGGAGGCATTGGTCTCGAAGAACTCGGGGCTTTGCCGCACCACATGGGCATACACCGCATTGCGCAGGTCGGCCGTCACCCGTTCACCCAGCCAGCTGACCATGTAGAAGCGCAGCGCCGAGAACAGGCCGAGCGCCGCGCCCACGCCGAACAGCGCCAGAAAGTGGCCCTGCAGCGCCATCACCCGCTGCGCCGGGTCAGCCGCCACCACACCCTGGTCGATCAGCGATTTCAGCGCCACCGGAAAGGCCAGCGTGCTCACCGCCGCCAGCACCAGAAACAGCCCGGCCAGCGCAATGCGCCCCCGGTAGGGCCGCAAGAACGGCCCCAGGCCGGACAGCGAGCGGGGGGTCTTGGCGGCGGGTCGGTCGTTGTCTTTCTGGGCCATGCGGTCAGTGTAGGTGGGGGCTTGTGGCCGGCAATTGCAGGGGCTGGCGATGCAATCACGCGCTCCCTGCCTGGGCAATCATTGCCCAGGCAATAATGATTTGCATGGCCGATGCCGCACCACCAGCGCCGATCTACACCGCCGACAACCTGCGCCCCGACAACAGCGTGGGCTTGTTGATGAAGCGGGCAATGCAGTCGATGCTGCTGACCATCGACCGCGGCTTGGCGCCGCATGACCTGACCCATGCCCAGTGGCTGCCGCTGTACCGCCTGGCACGGCGCGGTGACTGCACCATTGCCACCCTGGCCCGTGAGCAGGCGATGGACCCCGGTGCCATGACGCGGGCGGTGGACCGGCTTGAAGCCAAGGGCCTGCTGCGGCGCGAGCGCACGCTGCAAGACCGCCGCCAGGTGCAACTGGCGTTGACCGACAGCGGCCGCGCCGCCGCGTTGCTGGTGCCGCCGGTGCTGGTGGATGTGCTCAACGCCCATCTGGCCGGCTTCAGTGATGCCGAATGGCGCCAGCTGGTGGCGCTGCTGACACGCCTGGTGGCCAATGGTGATGCACTGCGAGAGCCCGGCAAGGACAGCCCATGAAGCCGCTGGCCCTGGCAATCTGCTGCTTGATTGTGCTCGCAGGCTGTGCCCAGCCCGGGCCTGCGGTGGTGGCCCTGGCGCTGGTCAGCCCAGCGGCCGCAGGGCTGACCAGCCAATCGCCAGGTGAATTCCCCAGCGAGCGCTGGTGGGCCGCGCTGGGTGACCCGGCGCTGGACGCCTTGATCGACCAGGCGCTGGCCAGCCAGCCCGGCCTGCAAGCGGCCCAGGCCCGTCTGGCGATGGCCGATGCCGCCGTGGCCGCCGTGCAAGCCGGCCAGGCCCCGCAGGCGACGCTGCAAGCCGATGCCACGCGCCAGCGCTTCAGCGCCAATGGCCTGGTGCCACCGGCGGTGGCCGGCAGCGTGCGCAGCAGCGCCACCGTGCAGGCCAGCGGCCATTTGCCACTGGATGCGGCCCTGGATTTTTTCGGCCGCCACCAGGCGGCATTGGGCGCGGCGCTGGGCCACCAGCGCGCTGCAGCCGCCGACGCCCAGGCCGCCCGCTGCCTGCTGGCAGCGCAGCTGGCCCAGGGCTGGGTGGCCTTGGCGCGGCTGCAGGCCCAGCGTGGCCTGGCCGAACAAGCCCAGGCCCAGCGCCAGGCGCAACGCGACTTGACCGCCCAGCGTGTGGCCGCCGGCCTCGACACCCAAGCCGCGCTGCGCAGCGCCGACGGCCCGGTGCCCGAGGCCCGCGCCACGCTGGCGCTGATCGACGGCCAGATCGCCGGCGCGCGCCACCGGCTGGCGCTGCTCAGCGGCCAGGCGCCAGCGCTGTTGCACGACGCTGCCCCCGCCCTGGCACCACTGCGCCTGCTGACCCCACCACCGCACCTGGGCGCTGGCCTGCTGGCCCGCCGTGCCGACGTGTTGGCCGCCCGCGCCCGGGTGGAGGCGGCCGCCCACGGCGTGGCCGGCGCCCGCGCCGATTTCTACCCCGACATCAACCTGAATGCCTTCGTCGGCCTGAATGCGCTGGGGCTGGACCGCTTGTTGCAACTGGGCAGCCGCCAGCTCGGCGTGGGCCCGGCGCTGCACTTGCCGCTGTTCGACGGCGGCGCGCTGCGCGCCCAGCTGCAAGGCCGCGCCGCCGAGGCCGACGCAGCGGTGGCGGCTTACAACGCTGCCGTGCTGGGCGCCGCCAACGAGGTGGCCGACGCCGCCAGCAGCTTGCGCAGCCTGGCAGCGCAGCGCAGTGAACAGGCCTTGGCCCTGGCCGCCGCCAGTGATGCCCAGGCCCTGGCGCAGCAGCGCTTTGGCGCCGGCCTGGGCAACCGGCTGCCGGTGTTGCAGGCCCAGGCGCTGTTGCTGGCGCAACAAGGCCAGGCGGTCGATCTGCAGGCCCGCCAGCTGGATGCCCAGGTGGCGCTGATGCTGGCGCTGGGCGGTGGCTGGCAGCCAGGCGCATCTGCTGCGGCACTGGGCCAGCGCTGACCAGCACCCGCACTGCGCCAAATCAACCCACACCCGGACGATGGCCGACCCGCCCCCATCCCCACCGACGCCAGCCGCGCCGCCCGCCGCCTTGTCCAGCGCGCCAGTGGCTGCACCGGCCAAACGCCAGCGCGCCTTGCTGGCCATCGGCGCGCTGGTGGCTGCCGGCGCGCTGGCCTACGCCACCTGGCACTGGCTGGCGCTGCGCGATGCCGAATCGACCGACAACGCCTATGTGCAGGGCAACCAGGTGCTGATCACGCCGCAGGTGGCCGGCACGGTGGTGGCCATCCTGGCCGACGAGACCGACCGTGTGGCTGCCGGCCAGCCGCTGCTGCGCCTGGACCCTGCCGACGCCCAGGTGGCGCTGGCGCGCGCCGAGGCCCAGCTGGCGTTGACCGTGCGTGGCCTGCGTGGCACCTATGCCGGCAGCGCCACGCTGTCGGCCCAGGTCAACCAGCGCCAGGCCGAGCTGGCGCGTGCCGGCACGGCGCTGCAGCGCGCCCAGGCCGACGTCGACCGCCGCGCACCGCTGTTGGCCAGCGGCGCGGTGGGCGCCGAAGAGCTGGCCCATGCCCAGGCCGAACTGGCGTCTGCCCGCAGCGCCCAGGCCGCCGCGCAAGCAGCGCTGGCCGGCGCGCGTGAGGCGCTGGCAGCGCAGCAGACCCAGACCGACGGCATCAGCCTGGCGCAGCAGCCGGCGGTGGCCGACGCCGCTGCCCGCGTGCGTGAGGCCTACCTGGCGCTGCGCCGCAGCACGCTGCCGGCGCCATCGGCCGGCGTGGTGGCCAAGCGCACAGTGCAGATCGGCCAGCGCGTGGCCGCCGGCACAACGCTGATGACCCTGGTCGCACTCGACCAGCTGTGGGTCGATGCCAACTTCAAGGAGCCGCAGCTCGGCCGATTGCGCATCGGCCAGCGCGCCGAGTTGACCGCCGATGTCTATGGCAGCACGGTCAAGTTCCAGGGCCGCGTGGCCGGGCTGGGCGCCGGCACCGGCGCGGCGTTTGCGTTGCTGCCGGCACAGAACGCCACCGGCAACTGGATCAAGGTGGTGCAGCGCCTGCCGGTGCGCATCAGCCTGGACGCTGGCGAGCTGGCCGCGCACCCGCTGCGCCTGGGCCTGTCGATGCAGGTGCGCGTGGATGTGGCCGACCAGAGCGGGGCCACGCTGGCACCCACCGCGCGCAGCACACCGGTGGCGCAGACCCAGGTCTTTGACGTGCTCAGCACGGCGGCCGACGCCGAGGTGGCGCGCATCATCGCCAGCCATGGCGGTGGCAAAACCAACACCAGCGCGCGCGCCGCACTGCGCTGAGCACGATGGCCAGCGCTGCAGCCCCTGCCCAGCACCCGCCGCTTGCCGGCAGCGCCCAAGTGCTGGGCACGCTGGCGCTGTCGCTGGCCACCTTCATGAACGTGCTCGATTCGTCGATCGCCAATGTGTCGATCCCGGCGATTGCCGGTGACTTGGGCGTCAGCCCGGCGCAGGGCACCTGGGTGATCACCAGCTTCGGCGTGGCCAACGCGATTGCGGTGCCGCTCACCGGCTGGCTGACGCAGCGCTTCGGCGCGGTGCGGCTGTTCGTGGCCAGTGTGTTGCTGTTTGTGCTGGCGTCGATGTTGTGCGGCTTGGCCACGTCACTGGAGATGCTGGTCGCTGCCCGCGTGCTGCAGGGCATGGAGGCCGGGCCGATGATGCCGCTGTCGCAGACCCTGCTGCTGGGAAGCTACCCGCGCGCCCAGGCCGGCCGGGCGCTGGCCTTCTGGGGCATGACCACGCTGGTGGCGCCGGTGGTGGGGCCGCTGCTGGGCGGCTGGATCACCGACAACTTCAGCTGGCCGTGGATCTTCTTCATCAACCTGCCGGTGGGCCTGCTGGCCGCCGGCATTGCCTGGGCCATCTACCGCCAGCGCGAAACCCCGGTGGCCAAGCTGCCGATCGATGTGGTCGGCTTGTCACTGCTGGTGCTGTGGGTGGGCTCGATGCAGCTGGTGCTGGATCTGGGCAACGAACATGACTGGTTCGGCTCGGGCCTGATCGTGGGCCTGGCGCTGGCGGCGGTGATCGGCCTGGCGCTGTTCCTGGCTTGGGAGCTGACCGATGCCCACCCGGTGGTCGATCTGCGCCTGTTCGGCCAGCGCAACTTTGCCGTGGGCGTGCTGGCCACGTCGGTGGGCTATGGCCTGTTCTTCGGCAACGTGGTGCTGCTGCCGCTGTGGCTGCAGCAGTGGATGGGCTACACAGCCACCAACGCCGGCATGGCGCTGGCGCCGGTGGGTGTGCTGGCGATTGCCATGTCGCCGCTGGTGGGCCGCAAGGTGGCGGTGTGGGACCCGCGCTGGATGGCCAGCATCGCCTTCGCGATCTTTGCCTGGGTGCTGTGGCTGCGCTCGAACTTCACGCCGCAGACCGACCTGGCCACCATCTTGCTGCCCACGGTGCTGCAGGGTGCGGGCATGGCGCTGTTCTTCATCCCGCTGACCACCATCAGCTTGTCGGGCGTGCCGCCGCACCGGTTGCCGGCGGCAGCGGGCCTGAGCAACTTTGTGCGCATCACCGCCGGTGCCATTGGCGCATCGCTGGCCACCACGCTGTGGGAGGCGCGTGCCGTGCTGCACCACGCCCGGCTGGCCGAGCCGCTGCAGCCCGGCAGCGCCGCGCTGGCCCAGACGCTGGCCACGCTGCAGGGCGCCGGTTTCAGCGAGACGGCGGCGTTGGCCTTGATCAGCCGGCAGATCGACCAGCAGGCCCACACCCGCGCGGCAGACGACATCTTCCTGGTCTCGGCCTGGTTGTTTCTGGCGCTGATCGTGCTGGTCTGGGGCACCCGCCGGCCGCCACCGGTGGTGCCGATGTCGGTGCCGGTGGCGGTGGACGCAGGCGCCGGCCATTGAGCCGCGCCACGCCAGCGGCGATCAGCACCAGGCTGTCACACCGCAGCGCGCTGTTCGGCCCACCGCATGGCCGGGCTTTGTGATTGAATCGACGCGAATCACCATGCCCGCCATGACGCCTGACCCACGCCCTGCCTCTGCAATGCCCACCACCGCCACCCCGGCGGGCCGGCGCGGCAAGGGCCTGGTTTTGGCAGGCGCTGCTGCCGCTGCGGTGGGCTCGGGCGCATTGCTGGGCCACGGCCTGATGCAAAGCCTGGCGTTGAACCTGCCGGCCAGTTGGGCCGCTGCGCTGCCGGCCTTGGCCGGTGCGGCAGTGGCGGCGGTGCTGGTGCCGCTGGCGGGCTGGGCGGCCATCCGCATCGTGGCGCCGGCGCTGCCCAAGGCCCGCGCCATGCCGGCCACCGTGGTGCGCCTGCGCGGCCCGGCGGCGGCTGACGTGGCGCCGGTGCCGCTGTCGCTGGCGGCCACTGGCGCGGTGGATGCCCAGGCTCCGGCGCGTGACGCCCTGACCGGCGCCTACACCCAGCACCATTTCGTCGCGGCAGCCGATCGGGAATGGTCACGCCTGCGCCGCCACGGCGAAGACGCA
>JANNMP010000723.1:0-5117 GCA_031398015.1 Burkholderiaceae bacterium | reverse complement strand
CTTCGCCTGCGGCGTTGTTGCCTCCGGCGCAGCGCTGTCGCAGGCTTGGCCCATCGCGCTGCTGGGCATCGTGCTGGCGGGGCCCATCGTCTGTGGCATGAGCCAGGCGGTGAATGACTGGTTCGACCGCCATGTCGATGCCATCAACGAGCCGCACCGCCCCATCCCGTCGGGCCGCATGCCCGGGCGCTGGGGGCTGTACATCGCCGTGCTGTGGACGCTGCTGTCATTGGCCGTCGGCCTGGTGCTGGGGCCGGTGGGCTTTGCCGCCGCCGCCGCCGGCTTGCTGCTGGCCTGGGCCTACAGCGCGCCGCCGCTGCGCCTCAAACGCAACGGCTGGTGGGGCAATGCCGCCTGCGGCCTGTGTTACGAAGGCCTGGCCTGGATCACCGGCGCGGCGGTGATGGCCGCCGGCGCCTGGCCAGCCGACCGCTCGATCCTGCTGGCCGTGCTGTACAGCGTGGGCGCCCACGGCATCATGACGCTGAACGATTTCAAGTCGATCGACGGTGACCGGCAAATGGGCATCGGCTCGCTGCCAGTGCGCCTGGGCGTGGACGGCGCGGCGCGTGCGGCCTGCTTTCTGATGGCCGGGCCACAGGCGGTGGTGGTGGTGATGTTGGCCGAGTGGGGCGCCAGCGGCCATGCGTTGGCGGTGGCCTGTTTGCTGGCGGTGCAGCTCGGCCTGATGTGGCGCTTCCTGGGCGCGCCGCGTGAGCGCGCCACCTGGTACAGCGCCTTTGGCATCAATTTCTTCGTCATCGGCATGTTGGTCAGCGCCTTTGCGCTGCGCGCCACGGCCGGGCAGGCGGGGTGATGGCTGGCGCCGAAGGCCACTTCGGTTGGCTGCAGATTGCCCGCCTGGGCCTGGTGCAGGCCTGCCTGGGTGCGGTGGTGGTCACCACCACCTCCACGCTGAACCGGGTGATGGTGGTGGAGTTGGCGCTGCCCGCGCTGCTGCCCGGCCTGCTGGTGGCGCTGCACTACGCGGTGCAGGTGCTGCGCCCGCGCCTGGGCCATGGCTCAGACCGCAGCGGCCGGCGCAGCCCGTGGATTGCCGCTGGCATGGCGGTGCTGGCCGGCGGCGGCTTTCTGGCCGCGCTGGCCACGATGTGGATGGGCAGCAACCTGGCCGCCGGCATCACGCTGGCGGTGCTGGCCTTCGTATTGATCGGCCTGGGCGTGGGGGCGGCCGGCACCTCGCTGCTGGTGCTGCTGGCCAAGCGGGTGGCAGCCGAGCGCCGCGCTGCTGCGGCCACCACCGTCTGGCTGATGATGATCGTCGGCTTTGCGGTGACGGCGGGCGTCAGCGGCAAGCTGCTGGACCCGTACACGCCCGCGCGGCTGCTGGCCGTCAGCGGTGGCGTGTGCGCGCTGGCGCTGGTGCTGGCGCTGCTGGCGCTGTGGGGCGTGGAAACACCTCAAGCCGCTGCCGACGCCGGCGCAGCCGATGCGCCGAAGCCTGCGTTCCGCACAGCACTGGCCCAGGTCTGGGCCGATGCTGACGCGCGCCGATTCACCATCTTCGTGTTTGTGTCGATGCTGGCTTACAGCGCGCAAGACCTGATCCTCGAACCCTTCGCCGGCCTGGTGCATGGCCACACGCCGGGGCAGAGCACCCAGCTGTCGGGTGTGCAGCATGGCGGTGTGCTGCTGGGCATGTTGATGGCAGCGTTTGCCGGGCGCCGGCTGGGGGCGCAGGCGCTGGGCTCGTTGCGCGGCTGGGTGGTGGGTGGTTGCCTGGCATCGGCGCTGGCCATGGCCGGCCTGGTGGTTGCGGCCCTGCTGGGCCCGGCCTGGCCGCTGGAGCCCACGGTGTTTGCGCTCGGCGTGGCCAACGGCGCGTTTTCGATTGCCGCCATCGGCGCCATGATGGCCCTGGCCGGCCAGGGCACAGCCGGCCGTGAAGGCGTGCGCATGGGCTTGTGGGGCGCGGCGCAGGCCGTGGCCTTCGGCCTGGGTGGCTTGCTGGGTGCAGCGGCCAGCGATCTGTCACGCCGCTTGTTCGCAGCGCCTGGCGAGGCTTACGCGCTGGTGTTCGGGCTCGAGGGCCTGTTGTTCATCGTGGCCGCGTGGCTCGCCCAGCGGGTGGCGGTGCCGGCACCCAAACCCGTTGCCAGACCTGCCACCAGACCGACCACCACACCCACCGCCGCCGCCGCAGCAGCGGCAAAGGCTGCCACACCACGCACCCCGCTGGCCACCGGCCATGACCTTGGAGCTGTCACATGAGCATTCCCCCGCGCGCTGAAACCTTTGACGTGGTGGTGGTGGGCGGTGGCCCCGCCGGCGCCACCGCCGCCGACGACCTGGCGCGCCAGGGCCGCAAGGTGCTGCTGCTCGACCGCGCCGGCCGCATCAAGCCCTGTGGCGGCGCCATCCCGCCGCGGCTGATCAAGGACTTCAACATCCCCGACAGCCAGCTCGCCGCGCGGGCGCATTCGGCGCGCATGGTGTCGCCGGCCGATGTGAAGGTGGACATCCCGATCGAAGGCGGCTTTGTCGGCATGGTCGACCGCGAGCACTTCGACGAATGGCTGCGCGAGCGCGCCGCCAGCCACGGCGCGGTGCGCCGCAATGGCCGCTTCGAGCGGCTCGAGCGTGACGCCGACGGCACGGCAGTGATCCTCTACCGCCCATCGGGTGATGGCGACGCCAATGACAGCACCGGCCCGCTGTGGTCGGTGCGCGCGCGCGCGGTGATCGGTGCCGACGGCGCCCGCTCGGCGGTGGCGCAGCAGGCCATCCCCGGCGCCAAGAAAGTGGCCTGCGTGTTTGCCTACCACGAGATCATCGCGCTGCCCGAGCAGGCACCACCGGGCTATGACCCGACGCGCTGCGACGTGGTCTACCGCGGCAGCCTGTCGCCTGACTTCTACGGCTGGGTGTTCCCGCACGGCAAGACGCTGTCGATCGGCAGCGGCAGCGCCGACAAGGGCTTCAGCCTGCGCGGCGCGGTGGCCACGCTGCGCGCCGACGCCGGGCTGGCCGGCGCGCGCACCATCCGCCGTGAAGGCGCGCCGCTGCCGATGAAGCCGCTGGCGCGCTGGGACAACGGCCGCGACGTGGTGGTGGTGGGCGACGCCGCCGGCGTCATCGCCCCGGCCTCGGGCGAAGGCATCTACTACGCCATGGTCAGCGGGCGCCATGCCGCCACCGCCGTGGGCGCGCTGCTCGAAGGCGCGCCAGCGCGCTGCCTGGGCCAGGCGCGCAAGCTGTTCATGCGCGAGCATGGCCGCGTCTTCTGGGTGTTGGGCATCATGCAGCGCTTCTGGTACGGCAGCGACAAGCGGCGCGAACGTTTCGTCTCGATCTGCAAGGACAAGGACGTGCAGCAGCTGACCTTTGATGCCTACATGAACAAGCGCCTGGTGCGCAAGCGGCCGATGGCCCATGTGCGCATCTTCTTCAAGGACATGGCGCACCTGCTGGGCATGGCGCGGGTCTGACGCTGGCGCCACGATGCTGGTGCCCATGCTCGACGGCCTGATCGCCGCTGTTGCGCTGGAAGCCGTGCTGCTGCTGCTGTGGCACCGCCGCAGCGGCGGCGGCCTGGCCCCGTCAAGCCTGCTGCCCACGCTGCTGGCCGGGGCGGGTGTGATGCTGGCCTGGCGCTTCAGCGCCGCTGGCGCGCCAGCGTTGTGGGTGGCCGGCGCGATGGCGCTGGCCGGTGCCGCGCATCTGACCGACCTGGCGCGGCGCTGGCGGCGGCCTCAGCCTGCGTTGTAGCGGCCCTCGTAGCGTTGGCGCAATTCCCGTTTGAGCAGCTTGCCGCTCGGGTTCTTGGGCAGGCTGTCGACAAACACCACGCCCTTGGGCGTCTTGAAGTGCGCCAGCAACGCGGCGCAGTGGGCGATGACCTGGTCCTCGGTCAGCGTTGCGTCGGGCTTGCACACCACCACCGCTGTCACCGCCTCGATCCAGCGTGGGTGCGGCAGGCCGATCACGGCCGCCTCGCTGACCCCCGGCATGCGGTACAGCGCTTCTTCCACCTCGCGGCTGGCCACGTTCTCACCGCCGGTCTTGATCATGTCCTTCTTGCGGTCGACCACGCTGATGTAGCCCTCGTCGTCGATGACCGCCAGGTCACCGCTGTGGAACCAGCCACCTTCAAACGCGGCCGCTGTGCGCTCGGGGTCATGGAAGTAGCCCAGCAGCAATTGCGGTGAGCGGTGCACGATCTCGCCCACCTCGCCGGGCGCCACATCGTGCATCTGGTCATCGACGACGCGGGTCTCGACATTGATCGCCGGCTTGCCGGCCGAGCCGGGCTTGCGCAATTGGTCTTCCGGTTTCAGCACGGTGGCCAGCGGCGCAATCTCGGTCTGGCCGTAGAAGTTCCAGATGCGCATCTGCGGCAGGCGCGCGATCAGCTCCTGCATCACCGCCACCGGCATGATGCTGGCACCGTAATAGCCCTTGCGCAGGCTGGACAGGTCGGTCTGCTCGAACAGCGGGCTGCGCAACACCGCAATCCACACCGTGGGCGGCAGAAAGAACTGGTTGACCCGGTGCCGGGCCACCAGCGGCAGCAGGTTCTCCGGCGTGGGTTTGCTGGTGATGATGCTGGTGCTGCCCAGGTACACGCTGGGGCCGAGAAACACATCGAGCTGGGCGCAGTGGTACAGCGGCAGCGCATGCAGCACGGTGTCGCCCTCGGCCATCTCGCCTTCGATGATGCAGCTGACGTATTGGTCGATCACCGCGCCGTGGGTCAGCATCGCGCCCTTGGGCAGGCTTTCAGTGCCACTGGTGTAGACGATCTGCAGCAGGTGGTGGCTGTTGAAGCCGGGCTCGGGGCAGGGCTGCACCGCCAGGTCGGTGGCGGCCAGGTGGTCAAAGTTCAGACAGCCGTCGGGGCAGGTGCTGGGGTCTTCGGACGGCAGCCACAGGAAGCGGCTGATGGCGGTGTCGCGGCTGGCGGCGTCGCGCCCCAGTGCATGCAGGCCTGAGTCCACCGCCAGCAGCTTGACCCCGGCATGGCGCAGGATGAAAGCCGCCTCGTCGGCGTTGAGCATGAAGTTCACCGGCACCAGCACCGCACCCAGCCGGGCCAGCGCAAAGCGCAGCGCTGCAAAACCGTGGCTGTTGCGCGCCAGCACGCCCACATGCTCACC
>JANNMP010000712.1:0-4241 GCA_031398015.1 Burkholderiaceae bacterium | reverse complement strand
GGCTGCCACTTCATGGCCAACTGGATGGACCGCAGCACGGCCGGGCTGATCCAGATGGGTTGTGAAGGTGTGGACTGGGTGTCGCACGCGCTGTTCACCCGCGTTGCGCATGTGTTCCAGAACCTGGGCGACGGCACCTACTACCACTCGGGCTACCTCGCCATCCGCCAGGCGGTGGCGGCGCAGGCCAACATCACCTACAAGATCCTGTTCAACGACGCGGTGGCGATGACCGGCGGCCAGCCGGTGGACGGGCCGATCAGCGTTGACGCCATTGCCCGCCAGGTGGAAAGCGAAGGTGTGCGCCAGGTGGTGGTGGTCAGTGACGACATCGCCAAGTACAGCGGCCAGCATGGCCGCTTTCCGGCTGGCACCACCTTCCATGACCGGGCAGACCTTGACGCCGTGCAGCGCCGCCTGCGTGCGGTGCCCGGCGTCACAGTGCTGATCTACGAGCAGACCTGCGCGGCAGAGAAGCGCCGCCGCCGCAAGAAGCAGGAGCTGGCCGACCCGCCGCGCCGCCTGTTCATCAACCAGCGGGTGTGTGAAGGCTGTGGGGACTGCAGTGTGCAGAGCAACTGCGTGGCGGTACTGCCGCTGGAAACCGAGCTGGGCCGCAAGCGCGCCATCGACCAGACCGCCTGCAACAAGGACTACCGCTGCGCCGACGGCTTCTGCCCCAGCTTTGTCAGCGTGCTGGGTGCGCAGCCGCGCAAGCGTGCAGGCGCCTTGGGCGGCGCCGCACGCGCAGCGTTTGATGCCCGCGTGGCCGCGCTGCCGCTGCCCGCCGCGCACGACGGTCTGGCGCCATATGACCTGCTGGTGACCGGCGTGGGCGGCACCGGCGTGGTGACCGTGGGCGCACTGGTGGCGATGGCCGCGCACCTGGGCGGCTGGCAGGCCAGCGTGCTCGATTTCATGGGCTTTGCGCAGAAGGGCGGCGCGGTGCTCAGCTTCGTGCGCCTGGCCGCGCACGCCGAGCAACTCAACCAGGTGCGCATCGACACCCAGCAGGCCGACGCGCTGCTGGCCTGTGACCTGGTGGTGGGCGCCTCGCCCGAGGCCTTGCAGGCGGTGCGCCATGGCCGCACCCGGGTGCTGGCCAACACCCACCCGACGCCGGTGGCCGAATCCCTTTCCAACCCCGACGCGGATCTCAAGATCGACCTGCTGCTGGACAAGCTGCGCTTCGTGGCCGGGGACGCCCAGCTGTTGACCTTCGACGCCCAGCAACTGGCGCTGGACTTTCTGGGCGACACCGTCACCGCCAACGTGCTGGCGCTGGGTTACGCCTGGCAGCTGGGCCTGGTGCCGGTGGGTCTGGCGGCGCTGCAGCAGGCCATCGTGCTCAACGGCGTGGCGGTGCCTGCCAACCAGCTGGCGTTTGCCATCGGCCGGCTGGCTGCTGCCGACCCTGCGGCAGCCACGGCGCTGCTGGCGCCACCGGCACATGCCGCTGCGCCCGCCGGCCCACTGGAAACACTGATCAACACCGCCAGCGCGCACTTGTCGGCCTACCAGGATGCCGCGTACGCCCAGCGTTGGGTGCAGCGGGTGCAGCAGGTGGCGTTGCACGAGCAGGCGCTGGGGCTGGACCCAGCGCTGCCGTTGGCCCAGGCGGTGGGCCGCTCACTGCGCAAGCTGATGGCGGTGAAAGACGAATACGAGGTGGCGCGGCTGTACACCGACGGTGGCTTCCAGCGTGATCTGGCGGCGCAGTTCGAGGGTGATGTCCGGCTGCAATTCCATCTGGCGCCGCCGCTGCTGTCACGGCCCCAGAACGGCCAGCCGCCGCGCAAACTGACATTCGGCGCCTGGCTGCTGCCGGTGATGCGCGTGCTGGCGCATGGCAGGCGGCTGCGGGGCAGCTGGCTGGACATCTTCGGCCGCACTGAAGAGCGCCGGCTGGAGCGCCGCTTGCTGGCCGAGTTCGACCAGCGCATCGACGCGCTGCTGACCGGCCTGACCGCGCCCGACCCGGCCCGCCTGGCCCTGGCAGTGTTGATCGCCCAGGTGCCAATGGCGATGCGCGGCTATGGCCACGTCAAGCTGGCCCAGGTGGCGCTGGCCAAGGTGCGCGAGGCCGAACTGCTGCACCGCTGGGACCCGGCGCGCCACCCGCGCCCGGCGGCAACCCAGCCCCAGGCCGGCCAGTTGCGCGGCATTGCGGTGGTGGCCGAGCGGGCCTGATCAGGCCGGTGACGACCGCAGGCCGTAGGCCTTGCCATCCAGCCACACATATTCGGCGCGCAGCACCGCATCACCCTTTTCGTCGGTGAAGGTGAAGCCCAGCACCGCCACTTGCGTGCCGGGCTTGATCTCGGGCATGGCCCAGGCCTGCAGGCGGGTCAGCGGTGCCAGTTCGACCTCCCAGACCTTGTCTCGGCGCTTGGGCAGTTGCGCCGCCGCCAGCAGCGCCTTGCCATCGACGCTGGCCGACTGCGCCGGCACGCTGCGGCTGGCCAGGTCGGCGGGCAATTTGGCGTCGGCGGACAGCTCCAGCTTCAGCTCGGCATGTGGGTTGCGCCAGGCCACCGATGCGGCGCGGCCTTCCAGCCAGATCGGCCGGCTCTGGTCGAAGCTGCTCCAGCCGTGGTGGGCGCGGGCGGCCAGCGGCAGCACGGCGGCAAACAGCATCAGGTGTCGGCGTTGCATCATGGTGCGTCTCCAGAAGTGAACGGCATCAAACATAGGCGATGAAGCGGCCGCAGGTCAGCACCGCCAGCCACAGCCCCAATGACAGCACGGTCTGGGCCTTGGCCACGCCGTCCAGCCGCTGCAGGCTGCCGCGGCCATGGAACCAGGCGGCATTGCTGGCAGCTGCGGCCAACAACAGCATCTTCAGCGTGAACACGCGGTTGGCCAGCAGATCCAGCGGCTGGCTGGCAAACATCAACAGGCCTCTGGTGGCCGCCAGGCCAAAGCCGCACAGGGCCACGCCCAGCGCGGCACGGGCCAGTGCCGGCAACGGCAACGCGGGGGCGGCGCCCAGCACGCGCAGCTCCAGCAGCACCAGGTTGCCCAGCAGCAGCGCAATGCCGATGAGGTGCGCCACTTCCAGCACCGGGTAGGCCCATGGGTGGCTGCTGATCCAGGAGAACATGGCCGGGATTCTGGAACACAGGCAGCACCGGGCCTGGCACCAAGCCCGCAGCGCCGGCAATCAGGGCTCGGGCTGCAGTCGCTTTGGATCACGCCGGTGGTGCAAGCAGGCGATGACGGCCACCGTGTCCCCGGTCACCCGGTAGAACAGCGCATAGGGAAAACGCTTCAGGCGAACCCGGCGGATCTCGTCCAGAACACAAGGATGGCGCAATGGGTCTGCTGCCAGTGGGTCCATAGGTTCTCAGGCGGCTTGCAGGAACTGGCGCCCCAATCCCGCTTGTTGGCGCTCGTACCAAACCCGGGCTTCCCGAAGATCAGCCTGCGCCGCCGGCGTGATGACAACGCGATGGGCCATTGACCAACAAGCGGCCTGCTCAAGCGTCGCGGTTCAGCTCGGCCCACACCTCGTCGAGTGGGCGCGCGGCTGCCAACTCGGATGCAAAGCTGGCATCCCGCCGTCGCAACTCTGCCACTTGGCTGGCGGTGAGCGGAACCTGCTGATCGGACAGGCTGGACCACAGGCGGTCAATCAGGTCCAAACGCTCTTCGGCACTGAGCACCTGGGCCAGCTGGGCCAGTTCCAAAGCTGAAACTTTCGTCATACCGGGCACGTTAGCGCGGGTGGTCGCCTGCCGCAAGGCCAAGCCTTGTTCTCGGCTCGGTCGTACCGTCCCACTTGGCCGACACCCACTTGGCCGACAGCTGTGGGCTGACCCACCACCTACCTAGAATCCGCCGATGCATCTCCACATCCTCGGCATCTGCGGCACGTTCATGGGGGGCATTGCCGCCATCGCCCGCGAGGCCGGCCACCGGGTGACGGGCTGCGACGCCAATGTCTACCCGCCGATGAGCGAGCAGTTGGGCGCGCTCGGCATCGACCTGATCGAAGGCTTCGGCGCCGACCAGATGGCGCTCAAACCCGACCTGTTCGTGATCGGCAATGTGGTCACGCGTGGCAATGCGCTGATGGAGGCAGTGCTCGACGCTGGCGCTGCCTACACCAGCGGGCCACAGTGGCTGGCCGAGCAGGTGCTGCAAGGCCGCCATGTGCTCGCGGTGGCCGGCACGCATGGCAAGACCGGCACCACCGCGATGCTGGCCTGGATGCTCGAACACGCCGGCCTCGAACCCGG
>JANNMP010000673.1:0-5313 GCA_031398015.1 Burkholderiaceae bacterium | reverse complement strand
GCAGCGGGTTCAGGCCGCCGCCGGTCAGGCGCACATCGGTGACGAAGGCCGGCAGCGCGGTGGCGTCGTAGTCGGGCGCGCTGTAGGTCAGCGTCTTGGTCGCGCCGGTCAATTGCGGGTTGCTGGCGGTCAGGCTGAACGGCGTGGCGTCCCAGCCCGCGAGCAGCGGCGCCACCGCCGGGCTGGCGCGGTTGTAGCTCCAGGTGTACTCGCTGCGGCCGCCGCCGAAGTTCGATGTCAGGCCGACAAAGGTCATCGGCTGCGGCGCAAGCAGGTTGCCCATCGCCGCATGCGTGAAGCCGAGGCTGGTCGCCGCGCCGTTGGTGCTGCGGTACCAAAGCCCGTTGGCCTGGTTCAGCACCGCGAAGCTGTCGGTGTCGGGCGACGGGTTGACGAAGGTCGACACCCGCACCCGGTCGGTGTTGGGCCCGTTGAAGAAGCGGCTGTTGCCGATGCGGTCATTGAAGACCTGGGTGAACAGATTGCTGAAGCTGCCGAACGGCACGACGATGGGGTCGGCGGCGCTGTCGCCAGGGGCGGCGTTTGCTGTGGTGAGCGTGGTACACAGCGCCGCGACTGCGGCGGCGGCCCAGACATGATTCTTCATGCGCTTCTCCAGTTGACCGGCATGGCCCGATGGCCAAGTGAAGCGCACATGCTGACAACAGGCCAGTCGGCGGTCAACCGACAGCTTGGGGGTTGCGGTGCGCCACACCGCAGAGCGCTACGATGGCGCAGCCTGGCCCGCTCAGCACCGAAGGAGCCCCACCATGAACGCCCGTGACCCGCATCTGCCCCTGCAACCCGACGAAGCCACGGCCCTGGGCGCCTTCAGCCAGCGCCGCTGGGACGAGGCCATCGTGCCGGCGCTGACTGACTACATCGCCATCCCCGCCAAGAGCCCGATGTTCGACGCCGACTGGGCCGCCAACGGCCACCTGGAGCGGGTGGTGCGTGATGCGGCGTCCTGGGTCGAATCACGCCGTGTCAGCGGCCTGACGCTGGAAGTGGTGCGCATCGCCGGGCGCACGCCGGTGATCTTCTTCGAGATTGCCGGCACCAAGCCCGACAGCACCGACACGGTGGTGATGTATGGCCACCTCGACAAGCAGCCTGAATTCACCGGCTGGCGTTATGACCTGGGGCCGTGGACGCCGAAGTACACAGACGGCCTGCTCTACGGCCGCGGCGGCGCCGATGACGGCTATGCGGTGTATGCCGCGATCACGGCTGTTGAAGCGCTGAAGGCCCAAGGCCTGGCGCACCCCCGCATCGTCGGCCTGATCGAGACCTGTGAAGAAAGCGGCTCGCACGATCTGCCGGCCTACCTGGATGTGCTGCGCGCGCGCCTGGGCCAGGTCAGCCTGGTGGTGTGCCTGGACTCGGGCGCCGGCAACTACGACCAGCTCTGGCTGACCACCAGCCTGCGCGGCATGGTCTCGGGCATGTTGAAGGTGGAGATCTTGACCGAGGGTGTGCATTCGGGTGACAGCAGTGGCGTCGTGCCCAGCAGCTTTCGCATCCTGCGCCATGTGCTTGACCGGCTGGAAGACTCGGCCACCGGCGAGTTGCTGCCGCGCTTCTTCCATTGCGCGCTGCCGGCTGACCGCGCCGAGCAGGTCAAAGCTGCTGCCGCCATCCTGGGTGACCAGGCCTGGAAGACCTTCCCCTGGGCTTGCGGCGCTGACGGCAATGCCACCCTGCCCACCACCACCGACCCGGTGCAGGCGCTGCTGAACCGCACCTGGCGGCCGACGCTGTCGGTCACCGGCGTCGATGGTTTTCCTGACCTCTTGAGCGCCGGCAACGTGCTGCGCCCGCACACCGCGTTCAAGCTGAGCTTGCGCCTGCCGCCGCTGGTGGATGGCCACCAGGCGTCGATCCAGTTGAAGGCGCTGCTCGAAGACAACGCGCCGTACAACGCCAAAGTCACTTTCCACCCCGACGGCCGCGCCGGCGCGCTGGGCGCCAATGGCTGGAACGCGCCCACGTTGGCGCCATGGCTGGAAGCGGCACTGAACACCGCATCCCAAGCGCAGTTTGGCGCGCCGCTGGCCTACATCGGCCAGGGCGGCACCATCCCGCTGATGAGTTTGCTGCAGCAGGGCTTCCCGGCGGCGCAGATGATGGTCTGCGGTGTGCTGGGCCCGAAGAGCAACGCCCATGGGCCGAATGAATTCCTGCATGTGCCCTATGCCAAGCGGCTGACGGCGGCGGTGGCGCAGGTGATTGCGGCTTGCCCTTGAGCGTTGGCAGCCGCAGCAAGTGACAACGGGCCCCGCAGGGCCCGTTGAGCTGCTCAACCAGACATCACTTGCCGGCTTGGGCCAGCGTGGTGACAGCCGGCGCCCTGAAGCTGTAGACCTCGGCGTTGATCGCCTTCAGTTCACCGCTGGCGATGGCTTGCAGCGTCTGGGACTTCACGTCGGCGCGCAGCGCGCTGTTGCGCAGCGGCTCCATGTAGCCGGCCGACCAGGCGCGGGTCAGGCCGCTTTGGCGGGCGGCCATCAGCTCGGCGCTGACGTCGACGCGGGTCTTGGTGCTGGTGGCCGTTTGCAGCCAGCTGTCGGGCGTGGCTTCCTGGGCGATGCTGGTGCCGGCGCTCAGCAGCGAGACGGCGGCAACGGTGGCGATGGCAAACAGTTGGCGGGTCGTGGTCATGGTGATTTCCAATGAAGTTGCGTTGAACAAAGTCCGGTGCGGCTTGTGGCGTTGGCGCTGTGGGCTGTTCCGGCCTCGGTGAGTCGCTGTACGTGTCGGGCTCATCGATGGACGCAACTCTAGGCACCGGTGCCTGCCGGAAAAATGGCCTGGCCGGCAATGCTTCATTGCGCTCACACGAACAATCGCGGCGCTTGAATTCACGCTGAACCTGCCGCTGGCCCGGCGCTGTGCGGGCCAAGCGCAATGCCCCGGACAATGCCGCGATGGACCAATTGCGTGCAATGCGGGTGCTGGCCCGGGTGGCCGACGAGGGCAGCTTTGCCGCTGCAGCGCGTGGGCTGGACTTGGCTCCCGCTGTCGTCACCCGCGTCATCGCCGAGTTGGAAGAGCAGCTCGGCGCGCGGCTGATGAACCGCACCACCCGGCGCCTGGCCTTCACCGAGGCGGGTGACGACTACCTGCAGCGGGCGCGCCAGATCCTGGCCGATGTGGACGAGGCAGCGGTGCTGGTGGGCAATGCCACCGGCGCGCCGCGTGGCCACCTGCGCGTGCTGCTGCCACCGGCGCTGGCCGTGCACCAGTTGGCCAAGCACCTGGGCGCATTCCGCCGCCAGTATCCGCAGGTGACGTTGGAGTTGCATGCACCCGGCCCAGTGGAGACCGTCGACGACAGCTACGACCTGACCATCGTCGCTTCACGCGCGCCGCTGCACGGTGACTTCATCGCCCGCCGGCTGGCCCGCACCGAGGTGGTGCTGTGCGCGTCACCGGCCTACCTGGATGTGCGCGGCCGCCCCAAGCACCCCACTGAGCTGGCCACGCACGACACCTTGCTGCCGCCCAGCGGCGACCTGCAGCGCGGCATCACCTTCGTCGCTGGTGGCGGGCCCGATGGCACGGCGGAGCAGTCGGTCACACTGGTGCCCAATGTGCCGGTGCTGACCACCAGCCACATCGACCTCACCTACGCCGGCGCGCTGCACGGCCTGGGCGTCGCCGGCCTGCCGTCGTTTGTGCTCGAAGACGCGTTGATGCACAAGACGCTTGAACGCGTGCTGCCGGCCTGGCGGCTGTTCTCCATCACCCTCTGGGCGGCGATGCCCAGCCGCAAGCACCTGCCGGCGCGCACCCGGGTGTTTCTGGACTTTCTGGTGGCGCTGTTCGGCGGTGAAGACCGTGACCCGTGGCTGGTGGCCGCAGGCTGCGAGACCCGGCCACTGACCGAACGCTGGGCCAAGCCGGCTCAGCGCATCGAGAAGGCGCTGGCCGTCAGCGGCCCGGTCATCGGCTCGATCAGCGCAACCAGCGGCCGCAGCGCGCGGTAGCGCAGCGCCACCTTGCTGGCATAGCCGAAGAAGCGCGGCAGATCGGCGGCATAGGCCGGCTTGCCGTCGCGGTGCTTCAGGCGGCAGAAGATGCCCAGCACCTTCAGGTGGCGCTGCAGGCCGATCCATTCCAGCGCGCGCCAGCACTCGCCAAAATCTTGCGCCATCGGGTGGTCACCGAACAGGCCGGCATCCCGCGCCTGTTGCCACCAGCGCGCGGCCCAGTCGATTTCCAAGGCTTCGTCCCAGCTGTGGAAGGCGTCGCGCAGCAGCGAGGCCATGTCGTAGCCCACCGGGCCGACCACCGCGTCTTGGAAATCCAGGATGCCGGGGTTGGGGCTGGTGTGCATCAGGTTGCGCGGCATCCAGTCACGGTGCACCACCACCGAGGGCTGGGCCAGCGCGCTGGCCACCAGGGTGTCGCACAAGGCCGCCCAGCTGGCGTGTTGGGTGGGCGTCCAGGTGATGCCATGTTCGCGCTGCACGCACCAGTCGGGGAACAGCGCCAGCTCACGCCGCAGCAGCGCGTCGTCATAGGCCGGCAGGCCGTCGCCGCGCATGTGGCACTGCCAGTGCAGCAGCGCGGCCACCGCGTCGCGCATCAGGCGGTCAGCCTCGGTGGCGCTGGCCTGTTGCAGCAGCGGCAAATAAAGCTGGTGGCCCAGATCGCTGAGCAGCACGAAGCCTTGGTCGCTGTCGGCGGCCAGCACCTTGGGCCCATGCAGGCCGGCCGCGCCGATGCGCTCGGCGATGTCGATGAACGGCCGCACGTCTTCCTGCGGCGGCGGCGCGTCCATCACGATGCGGCTGCTGCCGTCGGCCGCCCACACCCGCAGGTAGCGGCGAAAACTGGCGTCGGCCGACGCCGCCTGCAGGCTGTGTGCATGCAGCCCATGGGCCTGGGCCAGCGGCTGGAACCAGCGCCAGAACGCGGCCTCGCGCTGGGCGTCGGGCCAGGCCACGGCGGTGGTGGATGTGATGGTGGGTGCTGCGGCTGGCGCAGCAGCGTGCAATGGGGCAGACGACATAATCCGGCCGATTCTATGAACCGCTCCCCTGCGCTGCTGGCGTTGACGGCTGCCGCCTTGTTCAGCAGCCCAGGCCGTGCTGCCGACCCCACGCGCTTGTTGCCCAGCACATCGCTGGCGCCGGCCGCCAGCGGCGACGCCACACGCCAGCGGCCGCTGGTGCTGCGCGCCGACAGCCTGACGGTGCGGCCCGACCTGGACGCAGTGGCCAGCGGCAGCGTTGAATTCCGCCGCGCCGGCACACTGATCCAGGCCGACAACCTGCGCTACGACAGCGCCAGCGACACCGCATTGGC
>JANNMP010000530.1:0-7374 GCA_031398015.1 Burkholderiaceae bacterium | reverse complement strand
CGGCGCGCTGCCGGGCGGCGGGCGCCTGCCGGTGCTGATCGAATGGCTGGGCCGGCACCCCACCGAGGCCATGCCGATGTCGGCGGTGGCGCTGCAGGCGGTGGCCTTCGGTGCCATCGGCCAACGCGAGGCCACACTGCTGCGCCTGCGTGGCGCCACGCTGGCGCCGGCCGGCCCGGCGCTGTCAGCCACGCTGGCCACGCCGCTTGGCCCCATCAACCTGGCAACGACATGACCGACGAACTGTTCCGCGACGACGCCACACTGCTGCAGTGCAGCGCCACCATCACCGCCGTGGGCGATGGCTGCATCGAACTGGACCGCACCGTGTTCTACCCACAAGGTGGCGGCCAGGCCGGCGACACCGGCCAACTGCAGCGCGGCGACGGCGCCGCGTTGGCGATCACCGACACCCGCAAGGGCAGCGCGCCGGGCCAGGTGTTGCACCTGGTGGCGCCAGGCACAGACTTGTCAGCCTGGGCCGTGGGCCAGGCCGTGCTGGCCCGCATCGATGCCGCACGCCGGCAGGCCCACCGGCGGTTCCACACCGCCACCCATTTGCTGTGCGCGCTGGTGCCGCACCCGGTGGACGGCTGCAGCATCACCGCCACCTACGCCCGGCTTGATTTCCACATGACCGAGCCGCTGGACAAGCAAACGCTGAGCGCCGGCATCGCCCGCCTGGTGGCCGCCGCGCACCCGGTGACGCAGCGCTGGATCAGCGAGGATGAGCTGGATGCCAACCCCGGCCTGGTGCGCAGCATGAGCGTGCAACCACCGCGTGCGGGCACCGGTGCCGGCCGGGTGCGGCTGGTGCAAGTGCAGGGCGTGGACCTGCAGCCCTGCGGCGGCACCCATGTGGCCAACACCGCCGAGATCGGTGCGGTGGTGGTCACCAAGATCGAGAAAAAGAGCGCCAAGACCCGGCGCGTGGTGCTGGGCTTCGGCGGCGCCTGATCAGTTGCTGTACTTCTCGGCGCGGAAGTCGTCGTGGCAGGCCTTGCAACTGGCACCCAGCGGGCCCATGGCAGCTTTGATCGCGTCCAGGCTTCCGCTCTTGGCGGCGGTGTCGAGCTTGGCCACCTCGGCCTGCATCTTGTCGCCAGCGGCCTTGAACTTGGCCGCCTCGGACCAGACCTCGGGCTTGGCGCGGTTGGGCAGGCCCTTGTCGGTGCCGGGGCCGAAGGCGGTGAACGGCAGGCCGGCCAGTGTGCTGATGATGGTGGCGCCCATGCTGAACAGGGGCAGAGCGCAGTCTACGGGCGGCTGCGCCCGCCTGCCACTGCTGCGGCCAGCCACTGCTGCGGCCAGCCACCGAGTTCGGCTATCGTTGCCGGCCTGTGCCAACCCGCCGCAGCCAGCCATGACGAGCAAGACCACACAAGCCACGGTGCGGGTCTGGGACCTGCCCACCCGCGCCTTCCACTGGCTGCTGGCGGCGGCGGTGGTCGGCCTGGTGATCAGCGCCAAGATCGGCGGCAACGCGATGGTGTGGCACGTGCGCCTGGGGCTGCTGGTGCTGGCGCTGCTGGCCTTTCGTTTCGTCTGGGGCCTGGTGGGCGGGCGCTGGTCGCGCTTTGCCAGCTTCATCGACGCGCCGGCCACGCTGCTGCGCTACTTGCGTGGCCAGCAGCGGCCGGGTGAGCACTTCGAGGTCGGCCACAACCCGCTGGGCGCGTTGTCGGTGTTCGCGCTGCTGACGCTGTTGCTGGTGCAGGTGGGCACCGGCCTGGTGGCCGACGATGAGATCGCCACCACCGGCCCGTTGAACCGCTACGTGGCCAGCGCCACCGGGCTGCTGGCCACCGGCTGGCACAAGGGCTGTGGCCAGTGGCTGCTGCTGGTGCTGGCCGCCTGCCTGGCGCTGGCCGGCTGGATCGCACGGCAGGCGGGCTGAAGCCCGGCCCAGCCCTGCCATGGCGCCACACATCCAGCTGCAAGCAGCCGACACGCCCGAGGCGCTGGGCGCCGCCCGCGTGCTGTTGCGCGAATATGCCGACGGCTTGGGCATCGACCTGTGCTTTCAAGGCTTCGATGCCGAACTGGCCACGCTGCCGGGCGACTATGCGCCGCCCCAGGGCGGGCTGTTGCTGGCCTGGGTGGACGGTGAGCCGGCAGGCTGCGGCGCCTTCCGTGCGCTGCCCGACGTTGACCATGCCAACGCCTGCGAAATGAAGCGGCTGTATGTGCGCCGCGCCTTCCGCCGCTTCGGCCTGGGCCGGCTGCTGGCACAGGCACTGATCGATGCCGCGCTGCAGGCGGGTTATTCCTGCATGCTGCTGGACACGCTGGACGACATGGAATCAGCCCGCGGCCTGTACGCCACGCTGGGTTTTGCCGAGGTGGCGCCGTACTACTTCAACCCGATTGCCGGCGCGCACTACTTGAAGGTGGACCTGGGCTGAGCGCTGCCCGCATTGCACGAGACCCAGATGACCGACATCACCGCATTGCCCGTGCCCGCATCGCTGCTGGGTGAATCGCCGCTGTGGCACCCCGATGAGCAACTGCTGTACTGGGTGGACATCCCGGGCCTGCAGCTCAACCGCTTCGACCCCGTCAGTGGCCGGCACCATGCCTGGCGGTTCGACACCGAGCCCACCTGCATCGCACCGCTGCTCGGCGGCGGCCTGTTGATGGCCATGCGTGACGGCATCTGGCGCTTCGACACCGGCAGCGGCGAGCGCACCCGCGTTGCCGAGCCGCCTTATGACAGCAGCCGCCAGCGCTTCAACGACGGCAAGGCCGACGCCCAGGGCCGCTTCTGGGTGGGCACCATCGACGACCGCCGCCTGCCCCACGCGGCGCTGTACCGGCTGCACGGCGGCGTGCTGCAGCGCCTGGCCGACGGCATCACGGTGAGCAACGGCCTGGCCTTCAGCCCCGACGGCCGCACCCTGCTGTGGGCCGACACCAAGGCCCATCTGGTGCAGGCCTTCGACCTGGACCCCGGCAACGGCAACCTGTCACGCCAACGTGTGTTTGCCCGCTTCAGCCCACGTGACGCAGCCGCCCCGATCAGCAGTTATGGCGGCCGGCCCGACGGCGCGGCGATGGACAGCGCCGGTGCGTACTGGGTTGCGATGTTCGAAGGCCAGCGCCTGTTGCGCCTGGCACCCGACGGCAGCGTGCTGGCCGAGCTGCCGTTGCCGGTGCGCTGCCCCACGATGCCGTGCTTCGGCGGGCCCGACCTGCGCACGCTGTACATCACCACCGCACGCGAGCACCGCCCTGCCGCTGAGCTGGCGGCCCAGCCGCTGGCCGGCTGCGTGCTGCAATGCCGGGTGCAGGTGCCGGGCCTGCCGGCCCACACGGCGCGCCTGTAGCTGGCCAGCGGCGGCGCCACACCATGGCCCGGCGGCATGCCCGGCGAGCTGTCGGCAAGGGGTTTCTGCGTATACTTTCGCGGTTTGCCGTTACCCCGGCAACTCAGCAAAGAAGATCGACAGCATGGCCACAGCATTGCCAGACAAGGCCCAGCGCGCTGGCTGGGACCAACCGGAGGATGAGGACGCCAACCCACGCTTCAAGCGGCTGAATCGAGCAGAAGCAGCCGCGCTGAGGGCCCAGGAGCCGCCGGTGTCACCCTGGCGGGTGATTGCCGTGCAAGCGGTGGTGGGTATGTTGGCCGCCCTGATCGGGTGGCTGGTCACAGGGCGGTCTGAGGTGGGTTGGTCGGCGCTGTATGGTGCGGCCACCGTGGTGTTGCCGGGTGCCTTGATGGCGCGTGGCATGACCAGCAAACTCTCCAGCATGGCGCCAGTGGCATCGGCCGCCAGCTTCATGGTGTGGGAGATGGTGAAGATTGGTGTGTCGCTGGCAATGTTGGTGATGGCCAGCCAAGTTGTGCAGCCGCTGGTGTGGCCCGCTTTGTTGGCCGGCCTGGTGGTGTGCATGAAGGTGTATTGGGTGGCGCTGCTGTGGCGGCAGCGCCCGAACTGAAGAACAACGGAACCAAGACAGAGCACAACATGGCAGCCGCAGAGAACGCCGCAGAAAGCGCCGCAACACACGGGCCCACCGCTGGTGAATACATCATTCACCATCTGACCCACCTGCAGAACCAGAAGCAGACGGCCATCGTCGATTTTTCGGTCTTCAACCTCGACAGCATCTTCTTTGCGGTGCTGGTGGGCGTGCTGGGCAGCTGGTTGTTGTGGCGCGCGGCCAGGTCGGCCACATCGGGTGTGCCGGGGCGCTTCCAGGCGGCGGTGGAGATCCTGGTCGAGATGGTCGACAGCCAGGCCAAGGGCATCGTGCACAACGCCCAGAGCCGCAAGCTGGTGGCGCCGCTGGCCCTGACCGTGTTCGTCTGGATCCTGCTGATGAACTCGATGGACTTCCTGCCCGTCGACCTGCTGCCCCGGATCGGCGAGGCCATGGGCATCCACTACTTGCGCGTGGTGCCCACCGCCGACCTGTCGGTCACCATGGGGCTGTCGCTGTCGGTGCTGCTGATCTGCCTGTTCTACAACATCAAGATCAAGGGCCTGGGCGGCTGGGTGCATGAGCTGTTCTCGGCGCCGTTCGGCGACAAGCTGCTGCTGTACCCGGTCAACTTCGTGATGCAGATCATCGAGTTCGTGGCCAAGACCGTGTCGCACGGCATGCGGCTGTTCGGCAACATGTATGCCGGCGAACTGATCTTCATGTTGATCGCGCTGATGGGCGGTGCCGTTGCCTTGAGCGGCACCGGCATCGCGCTGTTCATCGGCCACATCATTGCCGGCACCGTGTGGGCGATCTTCCACTTGCTGATCGTCGTGTTGCAGGCCTTCGTGTTCATGATGCTGACCCTGGTTTACCTGGGCCAGGCGCACGACGCACACTGACCCGCAAGGCCAGCGTGCAACAGGGCTTTGCGGCCCGCACCCATCCCGGGCCGGCAGGCTTTGGTTCTTTCCCGCTATACCCTCTCTCAACCCACAAACACACTCGGAGTCATCATGGAAGTCATCAGCTTTGTCGCCCTCGCCGCCGGCTTGATCATTGGTCTGGGGGCCGTTGGCGCCTGCATCGGCATCGGCATCATGGGCAGCAAGTACCTGGAATCGGCCGCCCGCCAGCCTGAACTGATGGGCGAGTTGCAGACCAAGATGTTCCTGCTGGCCGGCCTGATCGACGCGGCCTTCATCATCGGCACCGGCATCGCGCTGTGGTTCGCCACCGCCAACCCATTCCTCGGCCAGATCGCCAACCTCCCAAAGTAAGCGGGCCCACCGGCCTGCCCTTGCCAGCCGGTCATCACGCCGGCCTGGCAGGGGTGGTCACATTCAACCCGTGATGGAGGTCTCAGCATGAGCATCAACGGTACCCTCATCGCCCAGATGATCGTCTTTGCGATCCTCGTCTGGTTCACGATGTCATTCGTCTGGCCGCCGATCGCCACCGCACTGGACGAGCGTGCGAAGAAGATCGCCGACGGCCTGTCGGCCGCCGACAAGGCCAAGGCCGATCTGGCCGCCGCCAACCAGCGTGTCGAGCAGCAACTGGCCGCCGCCCGCAATGACGCCGCCAAGCGCCTGGCCGATGCCGAGCGGCTGGGCCAGCAGATGATCGAAGACGCCAAGTCACGCGCCACCGACGAAGGCGCAAAGATCGTGGCCGCCGCCAAGGCCGAGGCCGAACAAGAAGCTGTGAAGGCGCGCGAAGCGCTGCGTGAGCAGGTGGCCGGCCTGGCCGTCAAGGGCGCCGAAGCGATCCTGCGCCGTGAGGTCAACGCCAGCGTGCATGCCGAGTTGCTGGGCCGCTTGAAGGCAGAGCTGTAATGGCCGAGCTGGCGACCATCGCACGGCCGTATGCCGAAGCCTTGTTCAAGGCCGGCGGCGGCAGTGACGTTTTCCCGTGGAAGACGCAGCTCGACAACCTGGCGTTGCTGGCGGCTGACCCGCAGCTGCGGCAGTTTGCCGACAGCCCGAAGGTGGCGCCGCTGCAGGTCTTTGACCTGATCGCCGGCATCGCGCTGCAAAAGGGCCTGAGCCTGGAGCCGCGTGTGGCCAACCTGCTGCGCGCTGTGATCGAGAACGGCCGCCTGTCGGCGCTGCCCGAGATTGCGGCGCAGTTCAGCGCCCTGGTCAATGCGCAGTCGGGCTCGTCGGATGCCGTGATCCACAGCGCCTTCGCCATCGACGACGCGGCGCTGGCCGATGTGCTGGTGTCATTGGAAAGGCGCTTTGCGCGCAAGCTCAAGGCCACCGTGCAGATCGATGCCGAATTGATCGGCGGCATCCGCGTGGTGGTGGGCGATGAAGTGCTCGACACCTCGGTCAAAGCCCGCCTCGAACAAATGAAAGCTGCCCTGACGGCTTGAGCGTGCCGGGCCGCGTGGCCCGCTGCCTGCCAAACCGTTGCCAAGGAGAACCTGATGCAACTGAACCCCGCTGAAATTTCCGAACTCATCAAGAGCCGCATCGAGGGCCTTGGCGCGTCGGCCGACATCAAGAACCAGGGCACCGTGGTGTCCGTCACCGACGGCATCGTGCGTGTGCACGGGCTGAGCGACGTGATGGCCGGCGAGATGCTGGAGTTCCCGCCCACCGCCGCCGGCGCCGCCACCTACGGCCTGGCGCTGAACCTGGAGCGTGACTCGGTCGGCGCGGTGATCTTGGGCGAGTACGAGCACATCTCCGAAGGCGACACCGTGAAGTGCACGGGCCGCATCCTGGAAGTGCCGGTCGGCCCCGAGCTGATCGGCCGCGTCGTCAACGCGCTGGGCCAGCCGATCGACGGCAAGGGCCCGATCAACGCCAAGATGACCGACGTGATCGAGAAAGTGGCGCCGGGCGTGATCGCGCGCAAGAGCGTTGACCAGCCGGTGCAGACGGGCCTGAAGTCCATCGACTCGATGGTGCCCGTGGGCCGTGGCCAGCGCGAGCTGATCATCGGCGACCGCCAGACCGGCAAGACGGCGGTGGCGATCGACGCGATCATCAACCAGAAGGGTCAGCACATGACCTGCGTCTACGTCGCGATCGGCCAGAAGGCCAGCTCGGTGAAGAACGTGGTGCGCGCACTGGAAGCCAATGGCGCGATGGACTACACCATCGTGGTGGCGGCCACGGCGTCTGAATCGGCCGCCATGCAGTACGTGTCGGCCTACTCGGGCTGCACCATGGGCGAGTACTTCCGCGACCGGGGTCAGGACGCGCTGATCGTCTATGACGATTTGTCCAAGCAGGCAGTAGCCTATCGCCAGGTATCGTTGTTGCTGCGCCGCCCGCCGGGCCGCGAAGCCTTCCCCGGCGACGTGTTTTATCTTCACTCGCGTCTGCTCGAGCGTGCCGCGCGTGTGAACGCCGACTACGTCGAGAAGTTCACCAAGGGTGAAGTCAAGGGCCGCACCGGCTCGCTGACCGCGCTGCCGATCATCGAGAC
>JANNMP010000512.1:0-6304 GCA_031398015.1 Burkholderiaceae bacterium | reverse complement strand
GGCTTCGCCGGTTTCGTGCCACGACAGGTCAGACAAGTGCACCAGGCCGTCGATGCCCTGGGCCAGGCCCACGAACACGCCGAAGTCGGTGATCGACTTGATGGGGCCCTTGACCTTGTCGCCGCGGTGCACGTTGCCCGAGAACTCTTCCCAGGGGTTGGCCTTGCACTGCTTCATGCCCAGGCTGATGCGGCGCTTGTCTTCGTCGATCTCCAGCACCATGACCTCGACCTCGTCGCCCAGGGTGACGATCTTGGCCGGGGCCACGTTCTTGTTGGTCCAGTCCATTTCAGACACGTGCACCAGGCCTTCGATGCCGGGTTCGATCTCGACAAACGCGCCGTAGTCGGCGATGTTGGTCACCTTGCCGAACAAACGCGTGTTGCTGGGGTAGCGGCGCGACACACCGTGCCAGGGGTCGTCACCCAGCTGCTTGATGCCCAGGCTGACGCGGTTCTTCTCGGCGTCGAACTTCAGCACCTTGGCCGACAGCTCCTGGCCGACGGTGACCACCTCGCTGGGGTGGCGCACCCGGCGCCAGGCCATGTCGGTGATGTGCAGCAAGCCGTCGATGCCGCCGAGATCGACGAACGCGCCGTATTCGGTGATGTTCTTGACCACGCCGTGCACGATGGCGCCTTCGGTCAGGGTTTCGAGCAGCTTGGCGCGCTCTTCGCCCATCGATGCCTCCACCACTGCGCGGCGGCTCAGCACCACGTTGTTGCGCTTGCGGTCGAGCTTGATGACCTTGAATTCCAGCGTCTTGCCTTCGTACGGGCTCAGGTCTTTGACCGGACGGGTGTCGATCAACGAGCCCGGCAGGAAGGCGCGGATGCCGTTGACCAGCACGGTGAGGCCACCCTTGACCTTGCCTGAGACGGTGCCGGTGACAAAGTCACCCGACTCGAGCGCGGTCTCCAGGCTCAGCCACGAGGCCAGGCGTTTTGCCTTGTCGCGCGACAGGATGGTGTCGCCGTAGCCGTTTTCGATGGCGTCGATCGCCACCGACACAAAATCACCAACCTCGACTTCCAACTCGCCCTGGTCGTTCTTGAATTCTTCGATCGGCACATAGGCTTCGCTCTTCAAGCCGGCGTTCACCACCACGTGGCTGTGCTCGATGCGCACCACTTCGGCGGAGATGACCTCGCCGGCGCGCATGTCGTTCTTCTTCAGTGACTCTTCGAACATCGCAGCAAAGCTGTCGGTGGCAAAGGGGCTGTCAGGGATGTGGTCGAGGGATTGGGTCTGGGCCATTGAATGTGTTCCTTGGTGCCGGCGGAAACCAAGGTGGGTGTGCCGGCGGGTGGTGTGCAACAGGGGTTGCGGTTGGGTTGAACAAACCGGCTGTCCCCGGTGGCTTGTGGGCCGAGGCGGGAGGGACAACCAGCGCGGGTGCCAGGCTTGCGTCTTGCTCAGGCCTGGCGGCTTGATTCAAGCCGGGCTGGACGGCCCGGCCTGAAACGGCTGGCGCTGCGCCCACCAGCCCAGCACCTGATCAACCGATTGCTCGATCGTCTGGCCCGAATTGTCAAGCAGCAACGCATCTTGTGCCGGCCTGAGCGGCGCGATCCTGCGGTTTTTGTCCCGCTCGTCACGCGCCTCCAGGTCATCACGAAGGTCGGCGAGGCTAGCAGAAATCCCCTTTGAAATCAATTGCTTATGCCGCCGCTCGGCGCGCATGGCCGGGCTGGCGGTGAGGAAGACCTTCAACGGCGCGTCGGGGAAGATCACCGTGCCCATGTCGCGCCCGTCGCACACCAGGCCTGGCAGGCGCCGAAAGCCCAGCTGCAGCGCGGCCAGCGCGCCGCGCACCGCAGGCAGGGCGGAAATGCGCGAGGCCATGCTGCCCACCTGTTCCTGGCGCAGGTCGGTCGCCACATCAACGCCGTCCAGCAGCACCTGGGCGCCGTCAAAGCGCAGGTTGAGCTGCGCTGCCACACCCGCCACGCCGGGCTCGTCATCGCTGTCAATGCCTTGGCGTTGCGCGGCCAGCGCTGTGGCGCGGTACAGCAGGCCTGAATCGAGCTGGTGCCAGCCCAGGCGCTGCGCCACGCTGGCCGCCAAGGTGCCTTTGCCCGATGCGGTGGGCCCGTCGATGGTGATCACCGGGATGTCGGCGTTTGCCGCTTGCGCCACGCTGAACAGCGCATCGAAGTAGCCGGGGAAGGTCTTGGCCACGCAGCCCGGGTCGAGCAGGCGCACCGGCACCTCGGTGCCGGGTGTGGCCACCAGCGGGTTGAACGCGGCCAGCGACAGGCACATGGCGATGCGGTGGTCGTCGTAGGTGTGGATGACTGCTGCACGCCAGGCGCCGGCTGGCGGTGCGGTCACCTCGATGAAGTCGTCACCCTCGGCGACTGTGGCGCCCAGCTTGCGCAGCTCGGCGGCCATCGCGGCGATGCGGTCGGTCTCCTTCACCCGCCAACTGGCGATGTTGCTGAGCCGGGTTGTGCCCTCGGCATACAGCGCCATCGCCGCCAGCGTCATCGCGGCGTCGGGGATGTGGTTGCAATCGAGCGAGATGGCGCGCAGCGGCCAGACGCCACGGCGCACCGTCAGCCGGCCGGCGCCGCCTTGCACATCAGCGCCCATGGCGCGGGCGGCGTCGACGAAGCGGATGTCGCCCTGGATCGAATCGAGCCCCAGACCGTCGATGACCACCGGCGTGGTGGTGGCCGCAATCGCCCCCAGCGCGATGAAGTACGACGCCGACGACGCATCGGCCTCGACATGGATCTCACCCGGCGATCGGTAAGCGCTGCCCGCAGGAATGGTGAAGCGCTGGAAGCCTTGGCGCTGCACCTGGATGCCGAAGCGCGCCAGCAGGTTCAGCGTGATCTCGACATACGGCTTGCTGATCAATTCACCGTCCACCGTGATCACCACCGGGCCGCTGGCGCTGCACAGCGGCAGGGCCAGCAGCAGCGCAGTGAGGAACTGGCTGGACACATCACCGCGCACCCGAATCTCGCGCTGGGTGTGCAGTGCGCCACCGGCCGTGCCGTGCAGCAGCAGCGGTGGGTAGCCCTCGGCGCCTTGGTAGTCGATGGCGCAGCCGAGCTGGCGCAGCGCATCGACCAAATCGCCGATCGGCCGCTCATGCATGCGTGGCACGCCGCTGAGCGCAAAGCGCCCGCCTTGCAAGCTGGCCAGCACCGCCAGCGCCGCAGCCAGCGGGCGCATTGCGGTGCCGGCATTGCCCAGGAACAGTGCTGCGTCATGCACCTGCAGCCGCCCGGCCAGGCCGCTGACAGCCAGCGCCCCGTCGCCCCGCCGCACCAGGCCGCAGCCCAGCGCCCGCAGTGCCGCCAGCATCACCCGCGTGTCGTCGCTGTCCAGCAGATCGCGCACCAGGGTCGTGCCGGCGCTCAGCCCGGCCAGCAGCAGAACCCGGTTGGAAATGCTCTTGCTGCCCGGCAGGCGCACGCTGCCGGCCGCACCACGCAGCGGTGGCAGATCAAGGTGGGGCAGGCCCATCATTTCTTGCTGGACATCTGCCAGGCGGCGCGTGCTTCGCTGGCGCTGCGCACCATGTCTTCCAATGCCTGGGCGTTGTTGGCCAGCATGGCGTGCTCCAGCGCGTCCAGCGCAAAGCGAAAGCGCTGGCTCTGCTTGAGCACCTCTTCGCGGTTGGCCAGCAGGATGTCGCGCCACACCGCCGGGTCGCTCGCCGCGATGCGGGGGAAATCACGAAAGCCCGGGCCTGCCAGCGAGAGAAAATCCCGCCCCGCCGGCTGGTTGGCAATGGCCGAGAAACAGGCAAAGGCCAGCAGATGCGGCAAATGGCTGACCGCTGCAAACGCCGCGTCATGGTTCTCGGGCGTCATGCGCAGCACCTGGGCGCCGATGGCCGTCCACACATCGGTGGCCTTCTGCAGCAGCTCGGGCAGGGTTTGTGGCAGCGGCGTCAGGATGACCTGGCGGCCGTTGTACAGCGCGGCATCGGCATGGGCCACGCCGGCCTGCTCGCTGCCGGCAATGGGGTGGGCCGGCACGAACTGGGCGATGTGGTTCGGGTCACGCAGCACACGCCGCGCGGTGTCGACCACGTCACGCTTGGTCGAGCCCACGTCCATCACCAGCATGCCCTCGCGCAGGCCGGCGCGGATGGCGTTGAAGGTGGCCTCGGTGGCCGCCACCGGCACCGAGATCAGCACGATGTCAGAGCCCGCCACCGCGCGCAGCGCTGATTCGGCGATGACGTCGATCACGCCCAGGCGCTTGGCCAGCTCGGTGGTGGTGGGGGACTTGCTGTAGCCCACCACCTGGCGCGCCAGGCCGGCGCGCTTGAGCGCCAACGCAAATGAGCCGCCCATCAGGCCGCAGCCAATGACACCGAGCTGGTTGAACATGGGGAAAGCGGTCACGCCGTGCGCTCAGTGCACGTCGATGGGGTAGGTGCCCAGCACCTTGAAGAAGGCGCAGGCCTCGCGCAGTGCGCGCAAGGCAGTGCCCACATGCGGCTCGTCAGGGTGGCCGGCCACGTCGATGTAGAAGTAGTACTCCCACTGGCCCGAGCGCGCCGGGCGCGACTCGAAGCGTGTCATCGACACGCCATGCACTTTCAGCGGCACCAGCATGTCATGCACCGCGCCGGGCTGGTTGGCCACGCTCACCACCAGGCTGGTGCAGTCATGGCCCGATGGCCTGGGCGCGGGGTGCCGGTCCGGGTGGGTGACAACGGCAAAGCGGGTGCGGTTGTGGGCATCGTCCTGGATCGCCGGGGCCAGCGTGTGCAGGCCGAACTCAGACGCCGCGCGGCTGCTGGCGATGGCCGCCAAACTGGCATCCTGGGCGGCCAGGCGCGCGCCCTCGGCATTGCTGGACACCGGCCGGCGCTCCACATCGCCCAGATGCTGGCTCAGCCAGCCATGGCATTGCGCCAGCGCCTGCGGGTGCGCGCACACCGCCGTGATGCCGGCCATGTCACTGCTCTTGCGCAACAGGTTGTGGCGCACGATCAGGCTGGTCTCGCCAATGATGAACAAGGGGGTTGTCAAGAACAGGTCGAGCGAGCGCGTCACCACCCCCTCGGTGCTGTTTTCCACCGGCACCACGCCAAAATCGGCCGCGCCGGCGGTGGTGCAACGGAACACTTCGTCGAAGCTGGCGCAAGGCACGCGGGTGATGGAGCTGCCGAAGAACCCCAGCGCCGCTTCTTCACTGAAGGTGCCGGCGGGCCCCAGGTAGGCCACCCGCGTGGGTGCTTCCAGCGCCCGGCTGGCCGACATGATCTCGCGCCAGATCGGCGCCACGCTGTCGGTCTTCAACGGCCCGGTGTTGATGGACTTCAGGCCGTCGATCACCTGCGCCTCGCGCTCGGGTCGGAACACCGGCGAGCCTTCACTCTTCTTCAGCTCGCCCACTTCAACCACCACCTGCATGCGCTGGTTCAGCAGCGACAGCAGTTCGCGGTCGAGCGCGTCGATGCGCTGGCGCAGGGCCAGCAGCGCAGCTGGATCGGGGCTGCTGTCAGGCATGGCTGGCGCGCTGCAGCTGGCTCTACTTCTTGGCCGGTGCCGGGCCCGACGCCCTGGGCGCGGCCGGCTTGGCTGCGGTGCCGGCATCACCCACCGCCGCGCGCAGCTTGCTGCCCATCACCTGCTCCAGCGCCTTCAGCTTGGGCTCGATCTGCGGCCGGGTCTCGGCCACCAGCTTCTGGCCCAGTGCCTGCTGCATTTCGGCCGACAACTGCTGGTACTTCTTGCTCACAGGGGATTCAAACCAGCCCACCAGCACCTTCAGCTCGTCTTCGCTGAACTTCTCTTCCAGCGTGTTGCCGATGGTCGACGGCGCATTCTTCACCGCGCTGGCGCGCAGGATCGGTGCCACGTCGTCGAAAAACTTGCGCACCTCGGCCTGCAGCTCGGCGCCCAGCGCCTCGCGCTTGTCGGCCGGCACTTGCGCCATGGCCTGGCCTGCCACTTGCAGCACCTGGTTGGCGGTCTGGTTGGCCAGGCCCGCGCCCACGCTTTCAATGCCGACCTGCTGCAGTGTCAGCACCTTCTGCACCAATTCCTTCTTGGCCGGCGATGCCGTGGCCTGGGCGGTTGCGGCAGCCGCTGCGGTGCAGAGCAGGGCCGTGCAGGCCAATCGGGCGATCAAGATCATGGGGTGTCCAGGTTGGAGGAGTCGGAGTCGTTGGGGCTGTCGTTGGGGCTGTCGTTGGAGCCGTCGGTGGAGGTGTCACCCGGCTCCCCGGCATCGCCCTGGCTGTCGAAGTTGGCGTCGTTTTCCACGATGCGCTGCAGGCCGGAGAGTTTGCTGCCGTCGTCCAGCGCGATCAGCGTCACGCCTTGCG
>JANNMP010000467.1:0-1667 GCA_031398015.1 Burkholderiaceae bacterium | reverse complement strand
ATTCAGACGGGGCGATCCCGCTGCTGGCCGGGCCTGGCGCGGGCTGACCGGCCAGCGGCTCAACCACAGGCCCGGTCACGCCCCTCGTGCTTGGCCTGGTACAGGCGCCGGTCGGCGGCGTCGAGCAGGTCGGTTGCATCGAGCATGGCATTGCTCCACTCAGCCACGCCCAGTGAGATGGTCTGGCGGTGGGCGATCGGCTGGCGCGACGCGCCCTCGCCCACCGGCAGCACGAAGGTGTGGCCGGCCACCGCCGCGCGCAGCCGTTCGGCCAGGCCGCGTGCCGCAGCCAGCGTGGCGCCAGGCATCAGCACCAGGAATTCTTCGCCACCCAGGCGGCCCAGGGTGCCGGTGCTGCCCACCACGGCGCTGACCACGGCCGCGCATTCACGCAGCACCAGGTCACCTGCGGCATGGCCATGGTTGTCGTTGACGGCCTTGAAACGGTCGAGGTCGAAGCTGATCACCGCCATCGGCTGGCCACCCTGGCGCGACTGGCGCAATGCCCGGCGCAGGCTGTCATTGAGATAACGGCGGTTGTACAGGCCGGTGCCGGCATCGAGCATCGCCATGCGGTAGACACGGTCGTGCAGCGCGGCGTCCACGCTGTGGTGCTCATAGAACTTCAGCAGCACGCTGCCCAGGCGCAGCCGGTCACCGTCTTGCAGCAGGTGCGGGCCAAGCAGGCGCACATCGCCCACAAAACTGCCGTTGGCCGAGCCCAGGTCGCGCAGCGTGACCTGGGCGCCATCGACCACCACCTCGGCATGCAGCCGGCTCATGCCGGGGCCGTCGATCTGCAGGCTGGCAGCCGCCGAGCGGCCGATGCTGCTGCTGCCTTCGGGCAGGTTGATCTGGCGGCCGGTGTCGCCACCGCTGTAGACCACCAGGCTGCAGCGGCGTGGCTCGGCGCTGTCCAGCCCCAGCAGCTGAGTCAGCTGGCTGGGGTCGATGGCAATGGTGGACGGGTCCCAGTCAGGCATGGATGGTGCAAGTTGGCAGCAAGCCTGCAGGTATACCCCATGGCAGGCCGCTGCATGCTGCTGTTGGGGCGCCGCACGCGCCAACTTGTGCGCAGCGGCTCAAAAGCTGGCTCAGCGCAGCGTGGCCAGCGCTTGCGCCAGGTCGGCCTGCAGATCGGCCACCGCTTCCAGGCCGATGGAAAACCGCACCAGGTGGCCGGGCAGCGCAGAGCGGTCGGCGCGCATGGCCGACAGCTCATACGGCATCACCAGGCTGACCGGGCCGCCCCAGGAGTAACCGATCTTGAACAGCCGCAGTGCATCGACAAAGCCGTCGACCTGGGCGGCCGTCAGCGCCGGGTCGAGCAGCACCGAGAACAGCCCCGCCGCCGCTGTGCAATGGGCCGCCCAATGGGCATGGCCTGGCGCGCCGGGCAGCGCCGGGTGCAGCACCTGGTGCACCGTCGGCTGGTTGCCCAGCCAGGCGGCCAGTGCGCGCGCCGCCTGGTCATGCGCGTGGTAGCGCAGGCCCATCGTCGGCAAGCCTCGCAAGATGAACTCGGCGTCATTGGCCGCCACGCCGATGCCCAATTGGCCGTGCAGCTTCAGCAGCCTGGTGTGCAAGGCTTCGTCCTGCGTCACCACCGAGCCCATCAGCACATCGGCACCGCCCGATGGGTACTTGGTCAGCGCCTGCATCACGAT
>JANNMP010000431.1:0-10587 GCA_031398015.1 Burkholderiaceae bacterium | reverse complement strand
TCGGCAATGCGCTCGGCGCCCTTGGTGATGACGATGAAGTTGATCACCACCAGCACCGCAAACACGATCAGGCCGACGGCGAAGTTGCCACCCACCAGAAAGTGGCCGAAGCTTTCGATCACCTTGCCCGCCGCACCGGCGCCGGTGTGGCCTTCGAGCAGCACCACCCGGGTCGAGGCCACGTTCAACGACAGGCGCAGCAGCGTGGTCACCAGCAGCACGGCGGGGAAGGCGGCAAAGTCGAGCGGGCGCACCATCTGCGAGGCCACCATCATCACCATCAGCGCCAGCGCAATGTTGAAGGTGAACAGCAGGTCCAGCATCCAGGGTGCCAGCGGCAGCACCATCATCGCCAGCACCAGCACGATGAAGATCGGCGCGCCCAGGCTGCGCAACAGCGGCAGGCCCAGGCCGAGCGTGCGGGCGGTGCGGGCGGCGCGGGCCACGGCAGGCTGGTCGGCCAGTGCGCCGAACACGTTGCCGAACAGGCCCTGCAGTTGCGCGAGCAAGTTGTTCAAGGTTTAAGCCGGCTGCGCATCGGCGCTGTGGGGGTCCAGATCGGGCGGCACTGCAATCGGCGGCAGGGTGTCGGGCATGGCGGCGTGGCCGGCCAATGCAGCGCGCAACTGATACACATGGGCCAGCACCTGGGCCACGGCCGCGAACAGCCGCGCGGGGATCTCGTGGTCGACCTCGGTGTGGGCATACAGCGCGCGTGCCAGCGGTGGCGCCTGCAGCACCGGCACACGGTGTTCGGTGGCCAGGTCCCTGATCTTCAGCGCCAGCAGGTCAGCGCCCTTGGCCACCAGGCGCGGTGCGGCCATGCGGCCTTCGTCGTACTTCAGTGCCACCGCATAGTGGCTGGGGTTCATCACCACCAGGTCGGCCTTGGGCACGGCGGCAAGCATGCGTTTCTTGGCCATCTCGCGCATGCGGGCCTTGATGCGGCCCTTGACCTCGGTGTTGCCCTCGGTCTCCTTGTGCTCTTGCTTGGCCTCTTGGTGGCTCATCTTCAGGCGGTTGGCCAGCATGTGGCGCTGCAGTGGCACATCGACCGCCGCAAACAGCGCCAGCACCAGCACCAGCAGCAGGCCACCGTCGCGCAGCGCGGCGCCGGTGTGGGCCAGCGCGGCGGGCAGCGGCATGGCCAGCGCATCATGGAACTGGCCCAGGTGCAGGTGCAGCCACAGCCCGGCCACGGCAGCCAGCAGCAGCGACAGGCCGCAGGCCTTGGCCAGGTCGCCCAGGTGCTGGCCCGACACCATGCGGCCCAGGCCGGCCAGCGGGTTCAATTTGCCGAAGTTGGGCGCCAGCGGCTTGAGCGTGAAGTTCCAGCCACCCGAGGCCGTGGCCGCGCCAAGTGCCAGCAGCGCACCGATGGCGCCCAGCGGCAGCAGCACCGCCATCCAGGCCCAGGTGAGCGCGCCCAGCTGGCGGGTCATGGCATCGGCCTGCACCAGGGCCTGCAGGTCAAAGCGCAGGCCGCTGGCCAGCAGCGCGCCAACCCAGTCGATCAGCTTCGGGGCGGCCAGCACCAGCAGCGCGCCGCCGCCGCCGGCCACCAGCAAATGGCCCAGGTCACGCGAGCGCGCCACCTGGCCGTCGCTGCGGGCCTTGCGGATCTTCTTCTCTGAGGCTGGGAGCTTGCGGTCCTGGCTGTCGGCCATGTCGGGGCGCCACCAATGGCAGTGCGCACGGAAAGCCTCCGTGCCCAGCCATGGTGCCGCCGGCCCCTGCTGCGGTGGGCCGGATAAGCATCGCCAAACCCGCTGTTATCGGCGCCATGCGCCAGGACTGAAGCCTCAAGCTCGCCGCCAGCGTGATTCAACCGGGACTTCGTCTGCCAGATCGGTTTGTGGCTCAAGTTGGCCGAAGCCCAGCCCGATATGCCGACGAGGAACGCGCCGAAGGTGCTGTCCATGCCCTGCCCGGGCTGGACACAACCTGTCGCCCGCACCAGAACACCGCTCCGAGCTTGTTGCACCCATTTGCGCCGAAGGATTTGAGACCATGGCCTCGACCATCACCAGCCTGACCCCTGCCGAAATTGCCGCGTTGACCACGGCCCAGATCGCCGCGCTCACTGCCGCTGATTGGGCAGCGTTCAGCGTCGACCAGATCGGTGCGCTCACGGCCGAGCAGATCCCGGCGATCCCGGCGCAGCGGGTGAATGTGCTGTCGGCGGTGCAGGTGGCGGCGTTCGACCCCGCCGACTTTGCGGCGATGACATCGGCCCAGCTGCGCTCGATCAGCACCAGCGGCGTGGCGTTGATGACCAGCAACGACTTTGACGCGCTGACGCCGCAGCAGCTCAATGCGCTGACCACCGCCCAGGTGCGGGCCATCGTCACCGCTGAGTTGGCCGGCCTGTCGGCGCAGACCGTGACCAGCCTGGGCACGGCCCAGGTGGCCGCGCTCAGCACCCAGCAGCTTGACAACTTGCAGGCCAGCCAGTTGCAGGCGCTCAGCACCGCCCAGGTGCGGGCGCTGAACACCCAGCAAGTGGCCAGCCTGGCCACCGAAGACCTGACCGCGTTGACGCAAGAGCAGTTCAGCGCGCTGAGCAGCCGCCAATTGGCCATGCTCAACAGCAGCCAGGTGGCCGCACTCGAGCCCAGCCACTTTGCCGCCCTGAGCACGCTGCAATTGCGCAGCCTGGCCACCGACGCGATGCCGGCGCTGGCCGATGCCGACATCGAGGCGCTGAGCCCCGAGCAGTTGGCCGCACTGAGCAGCGCCCAGTTGCGCGCGATCGATGCCAGTGTGCTCAGCCAGGTGGCTGTCAGCACGCTGGCGGGCCTGAGCACAGCCCAGACCGCCGCGCTCACCAGCGCCCAGGTGGCCGCGCTCACCACCGAGCAGCTCACCGGCCTGAGCAACGCCCAGATCGGCGCGTTGGCCAGCCACCAGCTGGGCGCCATCGGCACCGAGCAGCTCAACAGCCTGAGCAGCGCACAGTTCCAGCTGCTCAGCAGCCAGCAGCTCTCGCGACTGTCGACCGACCAGGTGGTGGCCCTGGAGACCGGAGACATTGCCGCGCTGAGCGCCACGCAGTTGCGCGGCCTCACCACCGCCGCACTGGTGGCGATGGACAGCAGCGACCTGGCGGCCTTGGGCGATGCCCAATTGGCAGCCTTGAGCAGCACCCAGCTGCGGGCGCTGGACGCGGCCGACTTCAGCGGCCTGAGCACCAGCGCGCTGGCGGCGTTGAGCAGCGCACAGTTCAGCGCCCTGACCACCGCCCAGCTCGCGGCGTTCAGTGACGCGCAATGGCAGGCGCTGGGCGCCACGCAACTGCGCGCGCTCGGCAGCAGCCAGCTGGCCAGCCTGGCCAGCGACGACTTGAACGCGCTGACCAGCAGCCAGTTCCAGCTGTTGACCAGCAACCAGTTGGCGTTGTTGAGCACCCAGCAGGTGGCCCAGCTCGACAGCGACGACCTGGCGGCGCTGGGCACGGCGCAATTGCGCGCATTGGAAACCCGCGACATCGCGGTGCTGGACAGCGCCGACCTGGCCGCGCTGGGCAATGCCCAGTTGGCCGCATTGAGCTCGGCCCAGGTGCGTGCACTGGCCACCGACGCACTGGCCGGCCTGGGCACCAGCGCCATTGCCAGCCTGGGAACGGCCCAGATCGGCCAGCTCAGCAGCGCCCAGCTGGGCGCGCTGTCGTCCGAGCAACTGCAGGCGCTGACATCGCTGCAACTGCGCGCCTTGGGCTCGGCCCAGTTGGCCGCGCTGGCCAGCGACGATTTGAACCAGCTCAGCAGCAACCAGTTTGCAGCGCTGACGAGCAGCCAACTGATGGGCCTGGGCAGTGCCCAGGTGGTGGCACTGCAGGCCGAGGACTTCGCCGCCCTGTCGACCGCGCAACTGCGTGGCATTGGCGCCGCCAGCCTGGCCGCGCTCAGCACCGAGCTGTTGTCGCAGCTGGACTCCAGCGATGTGGCGTCGCTGAGCAGTGCCCAGATCGCGGCACTCGATTCGGCCGACCTGGCTGCGCTGGGTGGCGCTGCCGTGGCCGCGTTGTCGGCCAGCCAGGTGGCTGCACTGGGCACGGCGCAACTGGCCTCGCTCAGCAGCGAACAATTGCAGGGCCTGGGCACTGCCCAGGTGCTGGGCCTGAATTCGGCGCAACTCGCGTCGATGGGCACCGACGCGCTGAACGCGTTGACCACGGCCCAGTTCGCCGCGCTCAGCACACGCCAGATCGCCGACCTGAGCACGCTGCAGGTGGCCAACCTGGAGTCAGCCGACCTCGCCGCCTTCAGCAGCGCCCAACTGCGCGCGCTCGACAGCCGCGACATCGCCGCACTCGACTCGGCCGACTTCGCCGCGCTGGGCAGCAACCAGGTGATGGCGCTGTCGTCGGCACAAATCCGTGCGCTGGAAACCGCCGACTTGGTCGGCCTGGCGCCGGCCACGCTGGCCACGCTGGGCACGGCCCAGGTGGCGGCGCTGACATCGGCGCAGATCGGCGCGCTGGCCACCGACCAGTTGCAGGCCCTGACCACCACCCAGCTGCGCGCCCTGAGCGGCGCACAACTGGCCAGCCTGACCAGTGACGACCTGAACAGCCTGTCGCCCGCCCAGCTCGGCGCGCTGACCACCACGCGGCTGGCAGCGCTGACCAGCAGCCAGCTCAACGCGATGGACTCCGACGACCTGCTGGCGCTGACCACCATGCAGGTGCGGGGCCTGAGCACGGCACAGATCGCGGCGCTGGACACCGAAACCCTCAACCTGCTGAGCACCGCGCAGTTCGCAGCGCTGAGCAGCGGCCAGATTGCCGCGCTGTCGGCCAACCAGGTGGCCAACCTGGACAGTGCCGACCTGTCCGTGCTGAGCAGCGGGCAATTGCGTGGCATCAGCGCGGCCGCCATCGCGGCCATGGACTCGGCCGACCTGGCAGCGCTGAGCACCGCGCAACTGCGCGCCTTGAGCAGTGCCCAGCTGCGCGCCATCGACACCGGTGAGATCGACGGCATCAGCAGCGCCGCGCTGGCCGGCTTGAGCTCGGCGCAGATCGGCCTGCTGAGCACCGCCCAACTGGCAGCGCTGTCAGCTGAGCAGTTGCAGGCGCTGGGCACGGCCCAGTTGCGCGGCCTGACCACCGCGCAATTGGCGGCGCTGGACACCGACGACATCAACAGCTTCACCAGCGACCAGATTCACGCCCTGAGCAGCATGCAGATTGCCGCGCTCAGCAGCAGCCAGATCGGCAACCTGGCCAGCGACGACCTGATGGCCCTGGGCAGCGCACAACTGCGTGGCATCGAGGCGCGTGACCTGGCTGCGCTGGATTCGGCCGATCTGCGCCTGCTCACGTCAGCCCAAGTGGCCGCGTTCAGCAGCAGCCAGTTGCGCGCGCTCAACAGCGCTGACCTGGACGCCCTGGGCACGGTGGGCCTGGCCGCACTCAGCGGCGCCCAGCTCGCTGCGCTGAGCAACAACCAGCTGGCCGCGCTGGCCAGCGAGCAATTGCAATCGCTGACCAGCGGCCAGATCGCCGGCCTGGGCACGGCCCAGCTGGCATCACTGGCCACCGACGTGCTGAACCTGCTCACGGCCGAGCAATTCCGCGCGCTGACCACGGCCCAGGTGGCGGCACTGTCGGCCACCCAGGTGGGTGCGCTGGAGACGGCCGACCTGAATGCGCTGAACACGGCGCAGTTCAAGGCCATCGGTGCATCCGCCGTGGCCGGCTTTGACAGTGCCGACCTGTCGGCGCTGACCTCGGCCCAGCTGTCGGTGCTGAGCACTGCCCAGGTGCGCCAGATCGCCACCGCCGAATTGGACGGCCTGAGCACGGCGGCCATCATCGGCTTGTCCACCGCCCAGGTGGGCGCGCTCAGCTCGGCCCAACTGGCGGCACTGGGCAGTGAGCAACTGCAGGCCCTGACCAGCGCCCAGGTGCGCGCGCTGGGCGCCGGCCAGTTGGCGTCAATGACCAGCGACGACTTGAACGCGCTGTCGAGCCAGCAGTTTGCGGCGCTGAGCAGTGCCCAGATCGCGGCGCTGGGCAGCGAGCAGGTGGCCAACCTGCAAAGCGAAGACCTGGCCGCATTGAGCAGCACGCAGATGCGTGCCTTCGAAACCCGCGACATCGCAGCCATGGGCTCGGACGACATCGCCGTGCTCAGCACCGCCCAGGTGGCGGCGCTGGGCTCGGCACAGTTGCAGGCCATCGGCACCGATGACCTGGCGGGCCTGTCCACCAGCGTGCTGGCCGGCATGTCGTCGGCGCAGCTCGGCATGTTGACATCGGCGCAGATTGCAGCGCTGTCGCCGGACCAATTGCAATCGCTGTCCAGCCGCCAACTGGCAGGCTTGACCACGGCGCAACTGGCGTCGATGGGCTCGGACGACCTGCGCGCGCTGACCAGCGCGCAATTCCAGTCACTGTCCACCGCCCGCCTGGCGGCACTGACATCAAACCAGCTCGACAGCATCGGCAGCGACCAGTTGCAACTGCTGAGCAGCAGCCAGTTGCGCGGCCTGACCACGGCCCAGATCGCCACGCTGCACAGCGACGACCTGAATGCGCTGACCAGCGACCAGTTCCGCTTGCTCACCAGCACCCAGATTGCGGCGCTGGGCAGCGAGCAAGTGGGCAACCTGGCGGCGGACGACCTGGGTGCATTGACCAGCATGCAGATCCGTGCGGTCCAGGTGGCTGACCTGGCGGCGCTGGATTCGGCTGACCTGCGGGCCCTGCAAGCCGGCCAGATGGGCGGCCTGACCAGCGCGCAACTGCGTGCACTCGGCAGCGACGATGTGGTCGGCCTGACGACCGACGCGCTGCGTGCGCTCAGCGCCGACCAGATGGCCGCCTTTGGCAGCCGCCAGCTCGGCGCGCTCAGCAGCGAGCAATTGCAGGCGCTGACCAGCGTGCAATTGCGGGGCCTCACCAGCGCCCAACTGGCGGCGCTGGACACCGACGACTTGAATGCGCTGACCACTGAACAACTGGTGGTGCTGGGCACGGCGCAGATCGCCGCGCTCACCAGCCTGCAGATCGGCAACCTGGCAAGCGACGACTTTGCTGCGCTGACCAGCGGCCAGATCCGCGCCATCGAAACCCGTGACCTGGCCGGCATCGACGCTGCCGACCTGGCCGCCCTGGGCGCGGCCCAGGTGGCCGCCTTCACCAGTGACCAGTTGCGCGCGCTGGACACCGCCGACCTGGCCGGCTTCAGCACCGCAGCGGTGGCCGCCATCGGCAGCGCCCAGCTGGCCGCGCTGAGCACCGCCCAGGTGCTGGCCTTGTCCACCGACCAGGTGCAGGCGCTGGGCACGGCCCAGTTGCGTGGCCTGACCTCCGCCCAAGTGGCCGCCTTGGGCACCGATGACCTGGTGGCACTGAGCACCAGCCAACTGGCCGGCCTGGGCACGCACCAGATCGCCGCGCTCAGCAGCAGCCAGGTGGCATCACTGACCAGTGACGACCTGGCCGCCCTGTCGGCGGCCCAGGTGCGCGCCATCAGCAGCCGCGGCATGGCCGCATTCGACACTGCCGACCTGGGCGCGCTGGGCTCGGCACAGATTGCTGCGCTGACCTCGTCACAGCTTGCCGGCATCGGCACCGACACCATCGACGGCCTGTCCACTGCCGCGCTGGCCGGCCTGAGCGTGGCGCAAGTGGCAGGCCTCACCGCCGGCCAACTGGGCGCGATGACCGAGGCCCAATTGCAGAGCCTGAGCAGCGCCCAGTTGCGTGCGCTGGGCACGGCGCAACTGGCGGCCCTGGCCACCGACGCGCTGAACGACCTCGGCACCCACCAGTTCATGGCCCTGGGCACGGCGCAGATCGCCGCGCTCTCAAGCAGCCAGATCGGCAACCTGGGCAGCGACGACCTGGCCGCGCTGGGCAGCGCCCAGGTGCGCGCCATCGACAGCCGCGCCTTTGCCGCGCTGGACTCGGCCGACCTGGGTGCGTTGAACTCGGCCCAGGTGGCGGCATTGACCACCGACCAGTTGCGCGCCATCGGCACCGACGACATTGCCGGCCTGGGCACCGCCGCACTGATGGGCCTGGGCAGCGCCCAGATCGGCGCGCTGACCAGCGGCCAGCTGGGCGCGCTGGGCAGCGACGACCTGCAGGCCCTGGGCAGCGCCCAGTTGCGCGGCCTGAGCACCGCCCAGATCGCCAGCCTGGCCACCGATGACTTCAATGCCTTGACCACCGCGCAGGTGGCCGCGCTCAGCACCGCGCAAGTGCAGGCACTGGGCAGCGACCAGGTGCAGGCCATGACCAGCGACGACCTGCTGGCGCTGACCACGCAACAGGTGCGGGCACTTGAAAGCCGCGACCTGGCACGCCTGGACTCGGCCGACCTGGCGGTGTTCACATCCGCCCAGATCGGCGCCTTGACCAGTGTGCAACTGGCGGGTTTGGCCACTGACCAGATCCAGGGCATCAGCGCCGACGCGGTGCGCGGCCTGGCCGGCAGCCAGATCGGCGGCTTGAGCAGCCGCCAATTGGCGGCGTTGTCCAGCGAGCAATTGCAGGCCCTGGGCAGCAGCCAATTGGCCGGCCTGGGCACTGCCCAGGTGGCCAGCCTGAGCACCGACGACCTCAATGCGCTGACCAGCCAGCAAATCGCCTGGCTGGCCACCGCCCAGGTGGCGGCCTTCACCAGCAGCCAGCTCGGCGCCTTGACCAGCGACGACCTGGCCGCGCTGACCAGCTTGCAGATGCGGGCGCTGGAAACGCGTGACTTTGCCGGCTTCGACAGTGCCGACCTGGCCGCGCTGGGCTCGGCCCAGGTGGCCGCGCTGACCACCGATCAGTTGCGCGCCATCGGCAGCGACGACCTGATCGGCCTGACCACCGAGGCGCTGAACGCGCTGTCGGCGGTGCAACTGGCGGTGTTGCCGAGTGCCCTGCTGGGCGCGCTGGGCAGCGAGCAATTGCAGAGCCTGGGCAGCAGCGAGCTGCGCAGCCTGAGCACGGCGCAAATTGCAGCCTTGGCCACCGACGACCTGAACACCTTCACCAGCGAGCAGTTCCGCTTGCTCAGCACCGCCCAGGTGGCGGCACTGACCAGCAGCCAGATCGCTGGCCTGGTCAGCGACGACCTGGCCGCGCTGACCTCGGCCCAGTTGCAAGCCATCGAAACCCGCCACCTGCGGGCGCTGGACTCGGCCGACCTGGCCCAGCTCAGCTCGGCGCAGATGGCCGGCTTCAGCAGTGCCCAGTTGCGGGCATTGGATTCGGCCGACCTGGTCGGCCTGACCACCGACGCGCTGGCCGGTTTGAGCAGCGCCCAGATGGCCTCGTTCGGCAGCGCCCAACTGGGCGCGTTGGGCAGCGAGCAATGGCAGGCACTGAGCACGCGCCAGTTGCAGGGCCTCACCACCGAGCAGGTGATGGGCCTGTCCAGCGACGACATCAACGCGCTGCACAGCCAGCAGCTGGTGGCACTGACCACCGCGCAGATCGCCGCGCTGGGCACCTTGCAGGTGGCCAACCTGGCGTCTGACGACGTGGCCGCGCTGACCACCGCCCAATTGCGGGCGCTGGAAACCCGCGACGTGGCGGCGCTCGATTCGGTCGACCTGGCGGCGCTGTCCAGCGCCCAGGTGGCGGCGTTCAACAGTGCCCAACTGCGGGCGCTGGAGACCCACGACTTGGCGGCACTGACCACCGACGGCCTGGCCGGCATCAACGCGGCCAACATCAGCGCCCTGAGCACCCGCCAACTGGCGGCACTGGGCAGTGACCAGTGGCAATCACTGACCAGCACGCAGTTGCGCGGCTTGTCCACCGAGCAGGTGGCGGGCCTGGCCACCGACGACCTGGGCAGCCTGACCAGCCAGCAGATCGGCGCGCTGACCACCGCCCAATGGGCCGCGCTCAGCACCATGCGCACCGCGTCGCTGAGCAGCGACGACGTGGCGGCGCTGACCACCGCCCAACTGCGCAGCCTGGGCACGGCCGCGATTGCCGCATTCGATTCAGTGGATGTGGCGGCGCTGTCCAGCGCCCAGGTGGCCGCCATGGGCACCGACCAGCTGCTGGCCCTGGAAACACAAGACCTGATGGCCATGGCCACCCACGCCCTGGCCGCCATCAGCACCAGCCACATCGACGCCTTCAGCAGCAGCCAGCTGGGCGCGCTGGGCAGTGAGCAATTGCAGTCGCTGGGCAGCGGCCAGTTGCGCGCACTGACCAACGCCCAGCTCACAGGCCTGGGCAGCGACGACGTGATTGCGCTGACCAGCCAGCAGATTGCGGCGTTCACCACCGCCCAGCTGGCCAGCCTGAGCACACGCCAGATCGCGGCGATGGACAGCGAAGACATCGCCGGCTTGAGCACCGCACAGCTGCGCCACCTGAGCACGGCGCAAGTGGTGGCGCTCGATTCGGCCGAGCTGGCCGCGCTGAGCACCCGCCAGGTGGCCGCGCTCAGCTCCGACCAATTGGCGGCGCTGGAAACCGTGGACCTGATGGCGATCAGCAGCAGCGGCATCGCCGCCATCGGCACCGATGAGATCAATGCCTTCACCACGCGCCAGATCGCGGCGCTGACCAGTGACCAGTTGCAGGGCCTGAGCACGGCGCAAATCCGCGCGCTTGACCCCAGC
>JANNMP010000390.1:0-1970 GCA_031398015.1 Burkholderiaceae bacterium | reverse complement strand
GGTTATGACCCGATGACGCCGCCGTCGTCCTTGGTGATCACCACCACACTGGAGCGCGGGCGACCGAATGGCAGCGGTGTGACGCCGTCGGAGGTGGTGGTCCACTGGCTGGCGGGCCAGGCCGAGAAACGTTCGGGGTTGGCGGCTGTCGAGTCTTCACCCGGATGCTGGATGCCGACAAACATGGTCTTGCCGTCCGGTGTGGTCACAACACCTGTCACTTCGCAGTTGGGCGGTGACGTGAGGAAGCGCCGCGTCACACCGGAGTTGGGGTCCACGCAGACCATGGAGTTGGCACCGATGTTGACCCAGTCACCACCGGCATCGCCCTGCTGGTCGGTCTGCACCCACAGGCGGCCCTGCGGGTCGAACCAGATGCCGTCGGGTGCGCCGTAGTCGGCGCTGCCGTTCGGGTCGTCGTTGATGTTGCCCTTGAAGTTGTTGGTGGGCAGCGCCGCCTTGGTGGTGGCCACATCACCGCTCTGGATGAACAAGTCCCAGCTGAAGCTGAGCGCCGTCACCGACTTGCCGGTTTCACGCCAGCGGATCACGCCCCCGTACAGATTGTTGGCGCGTGGGTTGGCTGCGTCCACCGGCGGGCGGGCCGAGCCGGCCGTGGTGCTGCCGTCGGCAGCGTTCACGGTGACGCCGCCGCGGCGGTTGTTGTTCGTCAGCGTGCAGTAGGCCTCGATCTCATCAAACCCGCCAAGCTGCGGCCGCACGCCGGTCCACTCTGGCCGGTCCATCATCGTGGCGCCCAGCGCGTCACCGGCCATGCGGGTCTTGATCAGGATCTTGGCCAACACTTCGGTGTCGTCAGCCCCGGCAAAGTTCGCGTTGTCGCGCAGGGCCTGGCCATTCACACCGACCGTGCCCGGCAGCAATGGCAACCAGACGCCGGTGCCGTCGGCATTGAACTTGGCAACGTACAGCGTGCCGGTGTCCAACAGGTTCATGTTGGCCGCCCGATTGCTGGGGTTGAACTTGCCGGCACACACGGACTTGTAGATGTATTCATTGCGTTCGTCATCGCCCTGGTAGAAAGCGACGTTGTTGGTGCGGTCCACTGCCGACCAGGCGCCTTCATGCTTGAAGCGGCCCATGGCGGTGCGCTTGACCGGCACGGCGCGTGGGTTCGACGGATCGACCTCAACGACCCAGCCGAACAGATTGGCTTCATTCGGGTTGACCGTCAGGTCAAAGCGCGGGTCAGTGGTGTGCCAGCGGTAGCCGAAGCCGCTGGAATTGAGACCGTAGCGGTTGAAGAGCTTGCCGACCTCGCCGCTGGCAGCGCCGGGCAGGGCGCCCGATGCGCCAAAGTAGCCGTTCCAGTTTTCTTCACCACTGAGGTAAGTGCCCCATGGAGTGACACCGTGCCCGCAGTTGTTCAAGGTGCCGTAGCAGCTTTTGCCGTCGGTCACCGCGCCGGTGGGCGTGCTGGCTGCATCGGTGATGCTGAACTGCACTGCCTTCAGCAGCGCATGGCCGGCTGCCGGGCCGCTGATCTTCATCCAGGTGTTGCCGGTGATGCGGCGGCCGAACGGCGAGTTCTTGACGACCTGCCACTTGCCGGCGATGCGGCGGGTCTCCAGCACACCGATGCCGTGTGCAGCCTGGGACTTGCGGGTCTTGGCGATGGTGTAGCCTGCGCCGACCTGTCCATCTGGATAGAGGATTTCCTCGTGGGTGTATTCGTGGTTGGTGACCAGCAGGCCGCGGTCGCTGAGCGCCACGCCACCTGTTCCCGAGAAGGGGAACAGGTGCATGCCATCGGTATGGGTGCCGAACTGTTTGGCTTGCTCAGCTGCACCTTGGCTGGCCGTGGGGTCGAATGCCGCTGCGCCCGGCATGATGGGGTCACCCCAGGCCACCAGCAGTTTGGCGGTGTAGCCAGTGGGCACGGTCACGCGGTCCACCACCGGCGCCAGGCCGGCAGGCACGCTGTCGAAGCCGATGCCGGCAAAGCCCAG
>JANNMP010000375.1:0-1651 GCA_031398015.1 Burkholderiaceae bacterium | reverse complement strand
GCTGGGGTTGGCCAGCCAGTCCTGCACCTTCTGGATGCGGCGCTCCAGCGTGCGCTTGTCCAGGTAGCCGTCGGCGATCATGTTCTTCATCAGCACGACGTTGCTGGTCAGGTATTCCTGGATCGGCGCCGGGTTCAGCTTCACCGTGCAGCCGGCGGCGCTGCGCTCGGCGCTGGCGTCACTCAACTCAAACGCCTGCTCCACCTTGAGATCCGGAAGTCCCTCGATCTCGAGGATGCGGCCCGAGAACACGTTCTTCTTGCCGGCCTTGGCCACGGTGAGCAAGCCGGCCTTGATGGCGTAGTACGGAATCGCATGCACCAGGTCGCGCAGCGTGATGCCAGGCTGCATCTGGCCTTTGAAGCGCACCAGCACGCTCTCGGGCATGTCCAGTGGCATCACGCCGGTGGCTGCGCCGAAGGCCACCAGGCCTGAGCCGGCCGGGAAGCTGATGCCGATGGGAAAGCGCGTGTGGCTGTCACCACCCGTGCCCACGGTGTCGGGCAGCAGCAGGCGGTTGAGCCAGCTGTGGATCACGCCGTCACCCGGGCGCAGGCTGATGCCACCACGGTTGCTGATGAAGCTCGGCAGTTCACGGTGGGTCTTCACGTCCACCGGCTTGGGGTAGGCGGCGGTGTGGCAGAAGCTCTGCATCACCAGGTCGGCACTGAAGCCCAGGCAGGCCAGGTCTTTCAGCTCGTCGCGGGTCATCGGGCCGGTGGTGTCCTGGCTGCCCACGGTGGTCATGCGGGGCTCGCAGTAGGTGCCGGGGCGCACGCCGGGTTGGTGGCCGTTCACTTCGGGCAGGCCCACGGCGCGGCCCACCATCTTCTGCGCCAGCGTGAAGCCGGCATTGGTGGCGGCCGGCGGCTGCGGCAGGCGGAAGGCGGTGCTGGCGGGCAGGCCGAGAAAGTCACGCGCCTTGGCAGTCAGGCTGCGGCCGATGATCAGGTTGATGCGCCCGCCGGCGCGCACTTCATCGAACAGCACTTCACTGCGCAGCTTGAACGTGGTCACCAGCGCACCACCCTTGGTGATCCTGCCCTCGTACGGGTGGATGTCGATCACGTCGCCCATTTCCAGGCTGGCCACGTCCACCTCGATCGGCAGCGCACCCGAATCCTCTTGCGTGTTGAAGAAGATCGGCGCGATCTTGCCGCCCAGGGTGACGCCGCCAAAGCGCTTGTTGGGCACGTACGGAATGTCTTGCCCGGTGGCCCAGATCACGCTGTTGGTGGCGCTCTTGCGGCTGGAGCCGGTGCCCACCACGTCACCCACATAGGCCACCAGGTGGCCCTTTTTCTTCAGGTCGGCGATGAACTGCATCGGCCCGCGCTTGCCGTCTTCCTCGGGCTGGAAGGCTGCGCCTTCGCGCGTGTTCTTGAGCATCGCCAGGTAATGCAACGGGATGTCGGGGCGGCTCCAGGCGTCGGGCGCGGGGCTCAGGTCATCGGTGTTGGTCTCACCCGGCACCTTGAACACGGTGACGGTGATGGTCTTGGCCACCTCGGGCCGGCTGGTGAACCACTCGGCGTTGGCCCAGCTCTGCATCACTGCGTTGGCCTTGCTGTTGCCGGCCTTGGTGGCCGTGGGCGCTGCGGGCAGGCGGAAGGTGCTGCTGGCTGGCAGGCCCAGAAATTCACGCGCCTTG
>JANNMP010000358.1:0-4870 GCA_031398015.1 Burkholderiaceae bacterium | reverse complement strand
CGCAAGGGCTCGGTCTACATCGTCAAGCCCAAGATGCACGGCCCGGCTGAAGTGGCGTTTGCCAGCGCGCTGTTCGGCCGCATCGAGCAACTGCTGGGCCTGCCCAAGGCCACGGTCAAGCTGGGCATCATGGACGAAGAGCGCCGCACCAGCGTCAACCTGAAGGCCTGCATCGCCGCCGCCGCCGACCGCGTGGCCTTCATCAACACCGGCTTCCTCGACCGCACCGGCGACGAAATGCACACCGCCATGCTGGCCGGGCCGATGCTGCGCAAGGGCGACATGAAAAGCAGCGCCTGGATTGCGGCTTACGAGCGCAACAACGTGCTGGTGGGCCTGCAGTGCGGCCTGCGTGGCAAGGCCCAGATCGGCAAGGGCATGTGGGCCATGCCCGACCTGATGGCCGAGATGCTGAAGCAGAAGATCGGCCACCCCAAGGCCGGTGCCAACACCGCCTGGGTGCCCAGCCCCACCGCCGCCACGCTGCATGCGCTGCATTACCACCAGGTCGATGTGTTCGCGGTGCAGAAGGCACTGGAGAAAGAAGGCGTGTTGACCGACCCCGACTGCGAGCGCGCCGCCATCCTGGAAGGCCTGCTCAGCGTGCCGGTGGTGAAAAAGCCCAAGTGGAGCGACGCCGAAAAACAGCAGGAGCTGGACAACAACGCCCAGGGCATCCTGGGCTATGTGGTGCGCTGGATCGACCAGGGCGTGGGCTGCAGCAAGGTGCCCGACATCAACGGCATCGGCCTGATGGAAGACCGCGCCACGCTGCGCATCAGCAGCCAGCACATGGCCAACTGGCTGCAACACGGGGTGGTCGACAAGGCGCAAGTGCGCGCCACGCTCAAGCGCATGGCCAAGGTGGTGGACAAGCAGAACGCCGGTGATGCGGCCTACACCAACATGGCGGGCAACTTGAAGCAATCAGCCGCATTCCAGGCGGCGAGTGACCTGGTGTTCAAGGGTTTGAGCCAACCCAGCGGCTACACCGAGCCGCTGCTGCATGCCTGGCGGTTGCGGGTCAAGGCCGGCGTGGCCTGAGTTGCCACAGCGAAGCGGGCGTCAGCCAGCCGAGCCGCAAGATCGTCGCGCACCTCTGCGCCTTGGTCGGTCAACCGTTGGGCACTGGCTGACCGGCTGACCGCTGCCATGCGGCCGGCACACTGTGCGCCGCGCCAGGCAGAGCCGGGGCATTGCCGGGGCATTGCCGATAGGCGACGAAAGCTGTCATTGAAGCTTCCAGCAGGGCAGCCTCGCCCATGCCGCTCAGCGCGACGGCGTTGCGTTCTGCCAGCCAAGGGACTGCGGGCGCGTCCAGGCGGCAGATAATGAAACTTCTCCCAAGTGCCTGATACGAAAGGCTTTTCAGAGATTGGCCTGCGCATTATCGGCAGGCCGTGGCAAATGGAAAATGCGGCCAGCCAGGCCGGGCACCGTGGCCGCCAGACTGTGGCCAACGTTGTTGAGCGGAACATGACGCCGCTGGCAAACCGTTGACCTTGCTGGACTTTTCGGCCGCAGCGGGTTCATTTGCCAGCGCGCCAAATGATCGATATCAACTGCCCGAGCCTGGGCCACGTGGCGCTGGCTCATCACCAGCCTCGGCCAGCAAGCTGGCTTGTTCATCGGCGGCCGTCGGTTTGCGGTATGCCGCTTGGCTGCGTGAACGCCCGGCCAGCGGCTCCAGCAGGCCGCGGTCGACCCAGCCTCTGAGCATCTTGGACGCCCGCAAGGTGTCTACCGCTGCGATGCGGCAAACCTCGGCGTTGGCGATCGGCCCGTTGCGGTCGATCCAGTCGCTCACCTCCACCCAGGCGGGCGGACGCTCTTCGTTCAGCAGCGTCACCGCCACAGCCTCCACCGCCTTGTCCAGCGTTTGGCGGTACTGCGGTGGGTACAGGTGGGCGGCGGCCATCTCGCCAAACATCATGCGCACACCCTCGCCGTCATCGATGTTGGGTGGCTGCGGAAACTCCCGCAGGTTCAGCGCCACCAGCGGGTTGCGCGCCTTGGAGCGTGCGTGCTGGATGTTGCCAGGGGTGATCGTGCCGGGAAACGCGCCCGGGCTTTCCACCGTGATGCGGTCATCGAACAGGCGGATCACGATGTCGCGGTTGAGCCGGTAGTCGCGGTGGATCACGGCGTTGACGATGGCCTCTTTGACCACCCGCTCGGGGTACTTGTGCCGGGCCTTGAAGCCGCTGCTGGCCAGCGTGAGCCCCAGCGCCAACTCGTCCAGCACGGCGCGCACTGCCGTGTCGATCTGTTCGATCAGCGGGCCGCGAATGGTTCTGGGTGGCTTGCGCAGGTTGGGCGTCGCACCGCTGCCCACCTCTTTGCCGGCGTACACCATCAGCCGGATGTCGGCGCGCGAGCCAAAGGCTGCCAGCAGGCTGCCTGGCTCATCGGCAAACAGCAGCACTGCCGCACGGCGCGGCGTGATCGCGTCGCCCGCCGGCCCTGTCACCACCTCGGCCAGACCGATGCGTTGCAGTTGCTCGGCCGTGCTGCCAGCGCGCAGCCCGCGCTGGCCGACAAAACTGCGCCAGGCTGGCGTGTCCAGCAAGGCCAGCGGCACGGCCACCGGCTCGCTCTCGGCACTGCGCTCACCGCGCCGGTACGACAGATCGGTGATCTCAGCAGCGCCCAGCTGCCGGTTGCTGGCGTCGCCGCGCGTCCAGGTGCCGCCATCGACCACTGAGTGCACATGCTCGCTCTTGCCCACCCGAACAAGCGCCACATGGCCGGCGCTGCCGTCGCGCAGCGTGCAGGGCAGGCGGTAGAACGTCAGCGTGCCAACGGGCGGGTTGAAATGCGTGCGGCACTTGCGCTGCAATTCGTCGAAGGCTTCCGGGTTCTCCTGCACACCCCACAGCCGCTGGTGAGTTGGGCTGCCGGCGGGGGCGTCCTTCGGGTCGGCGACACCGATCACCAACCAGCCGCCCTCGGTGTTGGCAAATGCGCAGACGGTTTCCAGCATCTTGGCCACCTTGCCGCCGCCCAGGCGCTTGAAGTCCAGCGTCTTGGATTCGGGCGATTGCAGCAGCGCCGCGAGGCGGGTGGCGGCTTGAGGGGCGGGGAAGTCAACCATCGACGGCATCGTCGCCCATGGCACTCACGCGAAACTGCACATCGAACGACACCATTGCATTGACTTCATCAAGCGCGAATCCGAACAGCCTTGATTGTGACCGGCGGCACTCTTCTGGCCGGTGTTCTGCTGCACACGCCGAGGCAACCAAGCGCTCGGTCCGACCCGCAATCCACATCGAGCCACGGCCGCGTGCATGGTCATCGTGGTTGGCATCCTGCACAGCCTGACTTGGCTGGCGGCAGCGCCGCGCTGCCACAATTCTTGGCAAGCCTGGCGCAACGCGCCGGCCGCACACTGACAGCGCTGACACCCGCCTATGACCGCCACGTTCCCCCCACCACCCCACTGCGATGTGCTGGTGGTTGGCGCCGGCCCGGCCGGCAGCGCCTGCGCCCAATGGCTGGCGCGCCAGGGTGTGCAGGTGGTGCTGGTGGACCAGCATCCGTTCCCGCGTGACAAGGTCTGCGGCGACGGCCTGATCCCCGACGCCCACCATGCACTCGACCGCCTGGGCGTGCTGGGCGAGGTGATGGCCCAGGCCCAGGCCGCGGCGCACGTGGGCTGCATCGGCGGCCGGGGCGGCCGGGTCGATGTGCCGGGCCGGCTGGCCGTGCTGCCGCGCAAGCAGCTCGACGACATCTTGAAGCGTGCCGCCGAGCGCGCCGGCGCGTTGTTCTACGCGCCCTGGCGTTTCGACGCGCCGTTGCTGCAGGGCGAAGGCAATGCGGCCACCGTGGTCGGCGCCCGCCTCACATCGCCCGGCGCGGGCAACGGTGCCAGCCTTGAGGTGCGCGCCCGCTGGGTGGTGCTGGCCACCGGCGCCGTGCCACGCGCGCTGTTGGCGGCCAACCTGTGTGACCGCCACACGCCCAGCGGCATCGCGCTGCGCGGCTATGTGCATCACCCCGGCCTGGTGGGGCGGGTGCGGGCGCTGGAGGTGGTGTGGCACAAGCAGTTGCGCAAGGGCTACGGCTGGATCTTTCCCTGCCCCGGCGGCGTGTTCAACATCGGCGTGGGCCTGGCCCACAGCCATGCCAAGCGCTCTGACGGCCGTGCCAGCATGGCCGATGTGAACCTGCGCGATCTGCTGGCCGCGTTCGGCCGCATCCATGCACCGGCTGGCGAGTTGTTGACCCACGGCACGCGGCTGGGTGATTTCAAGGGCGCGCCGCTGCGCTGCTCACTCGACGGCGCGCGCAACTCGCGCCCTGGCCTGCTGGCCACCGGTGAAGCGGTGGGCAGCACCTACGCCTTCACCGGCGAAGGCATCGGCAAGGCGATGGAGACCGGCATCCTGGCGGCTGAGGCGCTGCTGGCCGGCGGGCTGGCGGCAGGCAGCAGCAGCAGCGCCGAACCCGAGGCCGCCACCCGCGCGCGCTATCAAGCCGCGCTGGCGGCGCTGAAACCCCGCTTCGACCTCTACGAACGCGCCAACCGGGTCAATGACCACCCCTGGCTGGCCGACTTGCTGATCTGGCGCGCCAACCGCAGCCCGCGCATCCTGCAGCGCATGGCCAATGTGCTGGAAGAAACCGGCAACCCGGGCAACCTGGTGTCACTGCGCGGGCTCACCAGGTTGTTTCTGCCCATCCGCTGACGGTGTCGGGCCCGTCGCCGGCCACCGGCTCGGCGGCGGCTTTGCAAGCTTTGGCGGCTGGTGCAGCGTCGGTGGGCAGGTCGTCGCGGCCGGCCTGCGCTGCCTGGCCGCCATACAGGCACAGCGCGGCCCACACGCTGGGGTGCGGCTGCAGGGCGCGCAGCGCGGCGCGGGCC
>JANNMP010000340.1:0-13701 GCA_031398015.1 Burkholderiaceae bacterium | reverse complement strand
GCGGTAAACGTTGTAGGCACGAAGCCCAGTCCATATGGTAGAGGAGCAATTCGCAAGAGACGCGAGAAGTTGCCCGGGTGGCGAACATTGTATCGGAGCCAACAAACAGTAATGGCGTTACCAACAACCCGATGCTCCTGATGATCGCCTTGATATACGCCGTGACTTATCAGAAGTGTTGGTTTAAGTTCATCAAGCCATCCGTCAATTACGCTCACCAAGTTTCTTGATTCGATCAACTCTGGGCTGCGAAAGATAGAGTCCGGTGCTGATTCACAATGTGCACCATTGTCTCTGGCCAGCTGTTCACTTATAGAGAATCGATTCTGATTTCCGTTGTGCAATATTCGTATCGATACTGGGTGGCCTTTGGCAATTAGCCGGCAAATAAGTCCGTAACATCCAAGGACTTCATCGTCTGGGTGAGCGACAACCACAAGCACTCTTGTAGCTGTGTGGAGACTGTCTACTATGTCCAATGGAGGCTCCTGAGTGCACCGGTGTTCGAATTTTATGCTGGCCTGCGGAAAATGAAAGTTCTGCGGCCTAACTTGCTTTAGACATCAATGATGCGAACCCATCGTTTGATTCGCACCCCAAAAAACCAAAATATTCAGTAGCTCACTGACCGTGCAGCACGAAATCGCTTGGGCAACTCCCTAAGGGAAAGCTCTGGGACCCTCTGAAACGTGGGATTGCGGACTTGCAGAACGGCCGGGGCCTCTTCGAAACTGCCATCAGCGGCATCTTTGAGTGACGCCAGTCCGAGTCTCGCACTTGCAAGCCTGGCTGAGCCCAGAACGAATGTATTGCGGAGCAAGCCGGTCAGCGCGCCACTGCGCGGATGCGCAGCTGACGCAGTCATCGGCATGCCCAACTCAAAACCGCCCCGCACCCGCACGGTCTGCGGCCGCCAGGTTCGCAATACCACCGCTCAGCGCTCACGGCTGCAGCCAGCCCAGCAGCCGGCGATAGACCCGCGCATCGCCCAGCAGCGCCAGGTGGCCGATGCCTTCGCCCACCCAGGTGTGGCGGGCGGGCAACTTCAGCCGCATGGCCGGGCGGCGGTGGCGGCCCAGTGCGCTGTCGACCGTGACCAGGCCGTCGCCGACGCGTGAGCCCCGCCGGCCATCGCCGGCCGAGGTACTGGCGATGGCGTAGGCCGCAAACCCGGCATGCACCGCCGCAGGCAGCGGCACCGGCGTGCGTCGGTCACCAGCCTGGTGGCGGCTGGCACCTTGCCAATCGGCGGCCAGCAAATTGCCATGACGCAGGTCGGTGATGCCGGCGCTGCGCACGCGTGTCAGTCGGGTGAAGGGCAGCAGGTACGGGCTCCAGCCCAGGGCGGTCTGCAGCAGGTTGCCGCTGCGCTCCAGCGCGGCGCCATGGTGCGGCGTGCCCAGGAAGACCAGCGCCTTCAGCCGGACTGGCCAGGTGTGGCCAGCGACTGCGGCCTGCGCCAGCGCGCTGCGCGCCACCAGGCCGCCCATGCTGTGGCCCAGGATGTCCAGCCGCTGCAGCGGCACCGGCCAGCTGTCGGCCAGGGCCTGCAAGGCGGCGGACAAGGCCAGGCCGTTGTCGCTGATGTGCAGGCCGCTGTTGTACGAGGCGTAGACCGGCGCGGCGCCAAGCGCTGCGGCCAGCGCCTGGCCGTGGTCATGGCCGCCATGGGCCCAGCCGTGTTCGCCCATGCACAGGCCATGCACCAGCACCAGCACCCGGCCCGGCGCGTCGGCGCCCAGCGCTGCGGCGTCCAGCAGCCGGCCGCCATGGCGCAGCTGGAACGGCAGCGCCAGCGCATTGCCGCTGCGCTGCAAATGGTCGCCCAGCACGCCGTTGAGTGCAGCCACAAGCGTGTCACGGCGTGGCGACGGTGCATCGGTTGGCGCCAGAAGCGGCGCCAGTGGCGCCAGCAGGCCATCGAGCCCACCGCCAACCAGCCGCGCTCCGCCCTGGATGCTGCGGTAGACAAGCCCGGTCAGCCCTCGCGTGGCAGGCTGTGGCCCGGCCCCGGCGCGCCGCAGCGGCGGCGCCAGGCGCTGCACCTGGCCATGCACTGCCTCGACCACACCGGTGACATGCCGCGTGCCGTCCACCAGCAGGCGCAAACCACCGCGCAAATCGGCCAGCGCGCGGCGGCTCAGCGCCATGCTTCGGCGCGGGCAGCGGCGCGGGCGGGTGGGCTGTCGCCCAGCACGGTGAGCCGGCGTGAGCCGGCAAACATGTCGCGGGGCTTCATGCCGTAGACCTGGCGGATGCTGTGGCTGAAGTGGGTGGAATCGGGGTAGCCGGTGTCCAGCGCCACATGCACCAGGTTGGCATCACGCTTGACATGGTGCAGCAGGCTGCGGGCGCGCTTCCAGGTGCGCAGGCTGCGAAACGGCGTGCCCACCTCGGCCTTGAACAGGTGCAGGAAGCGCGAGAACGACAGCCCCACCTGGGCCGCGCAGTCTTGTGCGGTGCTGACTTGCGCCGGGTCGTCGCGCATGGCTTGCAGCACCACGGCAATGCGCGCTTCGATGCAGCGCGGCGCCAGCGGCTGGCCGAACAGCGCGGCATCAAAATCGGCCGTCTGCCAATCCAGCTGCGTGCCCTGGCTGTGCAGCACGGCTTGTGCCGCGCGCACACGCTGCAGCACCGGCAAGGTGTCAGGGTGCTCGGCCGGCACCGCGCCGGCATGCTGGCGCAGCCAGGCCGGCAGGCCGGCTTCGGCCACGGTTTCAGGCTCGATCGTGATGTTGCAGATCAGCCGGTCGTCACAGGCCACGCGGTGCGGCACCCACGGTGGCACCACCGCCAGCTGGGTGGCCTGCCAGCCGCTGTTGCCACTGGCCTGCAGCGTGATGCGCAGCGGCGCGCCCAATGAGGCATAGACCAGCCAACCGCCCATGGTGCGCAGGCTCATCGCACCCAGCAGGCCGGCGTAGAACACGCGGTCATTGTTGAGCCACATCACGCGGTGGTTCACATCGGCTTGGCGGGCGGCCTGCGGCATGGTGGGCATTGTCAGAGTGTGCGGCCAGCGCCGGCCCAGTAAGGCTCACGCAGCACACGCTTGAGCACCTTGCCCAAGGCGTTGCGGGGGAAGTCATCACGCAACTCCACCGCCGCCAGGCGCTGGTGGCGCGCCAGGCGTTCATTGGCCCAGGCTTGGATGGCGGTGGTGTCGGCGGCCACGCCGGCTTTGGGGATGACCAGGGCCAGCACCGTCTCACCCCATTTGTCGTGCGGGATGCCGATGACGGTGACGTCCAGCACATCGGGGTGGCCACCGACGACGGCCTCGATGTCGCTGGGGAAGACGTTGAAACCGCCCGAGATGATCATGTCTTTCTTGCGGTCGACCAGGGTGATGTAGCCCTGCGCGTCGAGCTTGCCGATGTCGCCTGAGCGGATCCAGCTGCGCCCACGTGCATCGCGCCAGATCAGCGCGGCGGTCTGTTCATCACGCCGGTGGTAGCGGGCCATCATGCCGGCGCCGTGTCCGGCGATCTCGCCCACTTCGCCGGCTGGCAACAGGTTGCCGGCGTCGTCGAGGATGCAGACCTCGCAGCCGATCACCGGCCGGCCCACGCTGTCGAAGCGCTCGGCATGCTGGTGCGGCTTCAGCACGGCGCCGAAGCCCTCGGAGAAGCCGTACAACTCGGTCAGCTTGTTGCCGAAGCGGCGCAGCACCTCGCGCTTGGTGTCGCGCCGCAGCGGAGAGCCGGCGCACAGCAGGCTTTGCAGGTGCTGCATGTCGACGCTGTCGAAGTCAGGCTGGGCCAGCACCATCAGAAACTGCGCCGGCACCATGAAGGTGTGGCTGATGCGCTCACGCTGCAGTGTGGCCAGGAACTCATGCGCATCGAAGGCCGGCATCACCACGCAGGTGCCACCCACAAACAGCGCCGGCAGCATCACCAGCCAGGTGCCGTTGCTGTACAGCGCGGTGGTGGTCAGCGCCCGGCTGTGCTCATTGAAGCCCTGCTCGATGGCGTTGAACATCGCCCAGTGCGTGCGCACCCGGTGCGTCTGCACGATGCCTTTTGGCAGGCCGGTGGTGCCAGAGCTGTAGATGATGTTGAACGGCAGCGCGGCGTGGCAGCTGGCCGGTGGTGGCGTGCTGGCGGTGCCTTGCAGGAAGGCATCGAAGCCCTGCCAGCCGGGTGTTTCACAGAACACGCTGACCAGGCCATCCGCACGCAGCTTGTTGCAGCGCTGGCGGTGCTCGCCCAGCCGGTCAATGAACTCGCTGGTGGCAAAGAGCAACACCGCGTCGCTGTCATCGATCAATGTGGCCAGTTGCTCACCGGTGAGCAGCCCCGACAGCGGCACCACGCAGGCGCCGGCGCGCACCACGCCGAACATCACTTCCAGGATCTCAACCGAGTTGCCCATCAGCACCGCCACCTGCTGGCCGGGGCCGATGCCACGTGCGGCCAGCGCGTTGGCCACACGGTTGATGTTGGCGCTGAAGTCGCCCCAGTTGCGGCGCACATTGCCGCAGACCACCGCCTCTTTGTGTGGCTGGGTTCGGGCATGCACCTCGAACACATCGGGGATCAGCACACTGGTGTCGTCAAGGGTGTCCATCGGGGCCGGCCGGTCGTTCACAACCACCAGACTAGCAGGCCCGGCGTGCGCCACCAGCCGGGAAAGTCTGGCCCCGCGCAAGGCGGCTGCCGCAGCGCACTGTCACCTGCCGGCCAGCGCCGCGCGCTGACATGCGCTAGGGTGGCCCGCATGACAGCCCTGGCCTACGACCCCGCTGACCCTGCCGTGCGGCGCAATCCCTTCCCGCTGTATGCCCAGTTGCAGGACGATGACCCGGTGCACTGGAGCCCGGCACTGAAGGCCTGGGTGCTGACACGTTATGACGACGTGCGCCAGATGATGCTGAGCGACGCCATGTCGCCCGACCGGCTGCGCCCGTTCTACGCCCAGCTGCAAGGCCAGCGCCGCGACACCCTGGCCGAGGTGATGCGCTACATGGCGCTGTGGATGGTGTTCCGTGACCCACCCGAGCACACCCGGCTGCGCCGCCTGGTGGGCACGGTGTTCAACCTGAAGGCGCTGGAGGCGCTGGACGGGCCGGTCACCCGGGTGGTGGACCACTTGCTTGACCAGATCGACACCCGGGGCCCCGTTGACTGGGCGCAGCAGGTGGCTGCACCGCTGCCGGCCTACGTGATCATGGACATGCTGGCCATCCCGTACAGCGATTTCCCCGAGCTGAAAGAAGCCTCGGATGAACTGCGCGCCTTCATCGGCGGTGCCCGTGCCGATGGTGACCGCTACCAGCGCGCCCGCAGCGGTGCCGAGCGGCTGGCCAGCTTCTTTCGCGCATTGATCGCACAGCGCCGCGCCGCGCCGGGTGACGACTTCGTCAGCCGCATGATTGCCGCGCGTGACGACGAAGGCCGCCTGAGCGAAGACGAGCTGGTGGCCACCTGCATGCTGGTGCTGTTTGCCGGCCACGAAACCACCACCCACTTGCTGGGCAACGCGCTGCATGCGCTGCTGGACCATCCTGAGCAGTTGCAGAAGCTGCGCGACAACCCGGCCTTGATCAACAGCGCGGTCGAAGAATTCTTGCGCTATGACGGCCCCAGCAATGCCATTGCCCGGGTGGTGAAAGCAACGCACCAGATCGGCGGCACCATGCTGAATGCCGGTGACCGGGTGTTCGGTTTTGCCAACGCTGCCAACCGTGACCCGCGGGCCTTTGCCGACCCGCAGGCACTCGACATTGGCCGCACGCCCAACCGCCACTTGACATTCGGCTTCGGCCTGCACTTCTGCATGGGCGCGCCGCTGGCGCGGCTGGAGGGCCAGCGCTGCATCGGGCGGCTGCTGCAGCGCTTTGGCCGCATTGAACGTGCACCCGGCGAGCCGCAATGGATCGACGCGCTGGCCATGCGCGGTGTGTCCAGCTTGCCTGTTCTTCTTTCTTGACCGGAGCACCAACATGCCCGACGCCTACCTGATCGGCACCAGCTGCACCCGCTTCGGCAAGCAGCCGGCGGCAAGCTTCAAAGACCTGACGCGCCAGGCCTACCTGGCCGTGCTGGCCGACGCCGGCCTGGCCGACGGCGGCCAGATCGGCAATGCCTGGTTTGGCAACTGCGGCATGGGCAGCTGGGGCCAGGGCAATATCCGCGGCCAGGTCTGCTTCAGCCCGCTGGTGCGTGACCGCCTGTTCCCTGAACGTGTGGGCATGACCAATGTGGAAGGCGGCTGCGCCACCGCCAGCATGGCGCTGCACGGGGCCTGGAAGGACGTGCTGTCGGGCACGGCCGCGCTGAGCCTGGCGATTGGCGTGGAAAAAACCTTCGTGCCTGACAGCGTGCCGGGTGGGCAGGCTGTGGCGGCGGCGCGGCAGCAAGAGATCTTCGACGGCGGCATCGACCAACTCGACCCCGCTGACTGGCTGGCCTACTACGCGGCGGCGGGCGCCGAAGCAGGCAAGCCATTTGCGCCGAAGGACGGCGGCGGCACGCTGTTCATGGACACCTACGCGATGCAGGCGGCCTGGCACATGCGCCAGCACGGCACCACGGCCGAACAGATCGCGTTCGGCGCCAGCAAGAACCACGCGATGGGCGCGTTGAACCCGCTGGCGCAATACCGCTTCGAGGTCTCGCCCGAGCAGGTGCTGGCCGACCGCATGGTGAGCTGGCCGATCACCCGCAGCATGTGCGCGCCCATTGGTGATGGCGCGGCGGCTGCGCTGGTGTGCTCGGCGGCATTCTTGAAAACCTTGCCGCCAGCGGTGCAAGAGCGTGCGCTGCGCATCCCGGCAGCCGTGCTCACCGGTGGCAAATACCGCCGGCTCGACGAACCCGGCCTGAGCCACCTGGCGGCGCAGCGCGCCTATGCCATGGCCGGCATCACGCCGCAGCAGGTGAGTGTGGCCGAGGTGCATGACGCCACCAGCTTCTGCGAGATCTACCAGGCCGAGATGATGGGCTTCTGTGCCATCGGCCAGGGCGGCGCGTTTGTGGCCAGCGGCGCCACCAGCTTGGGCGGCGCGCTGCCGGTCAACCTGTCGGGCGGGCTGGTCAGCAAAGGCCACCCAGTGGGCGCCACCGGGCTGTCGATGGTGCACGAGCTGGCCTTGCAGCTGCGCGGCGAGGCCGGTGCGCGCCAACAGCCCAACGCCCACATCGGCCTGGCCGAGAACGGCGGCGGCGTGATGGGCTTCGACGAAGCGGCATGTGCGGTCACGATCCTGGCGCGGCGCTGATCAGCCGGGCTGGCTGGCCGCACGCAGACGGTCGATCAGATGCGCCAGCGGCAGCGCGGCGCCGGCCTTCACCTCACCCAGCGAAAAGCGGGTGTGGATGTCCTTGACATGCGGCAGCTTGAACAAGGTGTCCAAGGTCCAGCGTGAATAGGCGTCCAAGTCAGGTGTCAGCACCTGCAGCTCAAAGGTGCCGGTGCCGCTGATGTAGTGGCAGCTCACCACCTCGGGCAGCGCGCGGATGGCGTCTTCCAGCGCATGCGTGGCCTCGGCGTTGTTGCGCTCGGCGTCCACCCGCACAAAGGCCAGCGCGCCCAGGCCGATCTTGCGGCGGTCGATCTCGGCGCGGTAGCCGGTGATGATGCCTTGGGCCTCCAGCCACTTCACCCGCCGCCAGGTGGGCGCGGCCGACAGGCCGATGCGCGTGGCCAGCTCGGCATTGCTCAGCCGCGCGTCGCGCTGCAGCGCGTCGAGGATGGCCACGTCCCAGCGGTCGAGCGTGGCGCCGTGGTCGTCACCGGGCTCGCCAGATGCTGTCAACGTTTTCCCGGGTTTTGGCTTGTTGAGCATGTTTCTTTCGCGGATGGGCATGGAAGCACCTTGTCTGTTGCGCCAAGTATCGCCAGCGCGGCAAACAAAGAAAAGACTTCGCAGAAGCGATTTCCTACACTCAGCCATCCCCAGCCTGGAGCCTTGCACCATGAACGCACCCCTGCCCGAATCGGTCCGCAAGGCGCTCGAAGCCGTCACGCTTGACGACAAATACACGCTGCCCGAGGGCCGGGCCTTCATGTCGGGCATCCAGGCGCTGGTGCGCCTGCCGATGCTGCAACGCCAGCGTGATGCGGCTGCGGGGTTGAACACCGCCGGCTTCATCAGCGGCTACCGCGGCAGCCCGCTGGGGGGTTATGACTAATCGCTGTGGGCCGCCAAGAAACACCTGGCGGCGCAGAACATCATGTTCCAGCCGGGGGTCAATGAAGAGCTGGCCGCCACGGCGGTGTGGGGCACGCAGCAGCTGGAGTTTGATGCTGCCAACAAGAAGTTCGACGGCGTCTTCGGCATCTGGTACGGCAAGGGCCCGGGCGTGGACCGTTGCAGCGATGTGTTCAAACACGCCAACATGGCCGGCACGGCGCCGCACGGTGGCGTCATCGCACTGGCCGGTGACGACCATGTGGCCAAGAGCAGCACCGCCGCGCACCAGAGCGACCACATCTTCAAGGCCTGCGGCCTGCCGGTGTTCTTCCCGAGCAGCGTGCAAGACATCCTGGACATGGGCCTGCACGCCTTCGCGATGAGCCGCTTTGCCGGCGTGTGGACGTCGATGAAGACGATCCAGGAGGTGGTGGAAAGCTCGGCCAGCATCGATGTGTCGCCCGACCGGGTCAACATCCTGCTGCCCACCGACTTTGCGATACCCGAGGGCGGCCTGCACATCCGCTGGCCCGACGTGGCCCTGGTGCAAGAGGCGCGGCTGTTTGACTACAAGTGGTATGCGGCGCTGGCCTATGTGCGCGCCAACAAGCTCAACCACAACGTGCTGCAAGGCCCGAACGACCGCTTCGGCATCATCGCCAGCGGCAAGGCCTTCAATGACACGCGCCAAGCCCTGGCCGACCTGGGGCTGGACGATGCCACCTGCCGCCAGCTGGGCATCCGATTGCACAAGGTCAATGTGGTGTGGCCGCTGGAAGCCACCATCACGCGGGATTTTGCCCAGGGCCTGCAAGAGATCCTGGTGGTCGAAGAAAAGCGCCAGGTCATTGAGTACCAGCTGAAAGAAGAGCTGTACAACTGGCGCCCGGACGTGCGGCCTAATGTGCTGGGAAAGTTCGACGAGGTGGAGGGCGACAGCTCAGGCGGTGAGTGGAGCCAGGCCAACCCCAGCGGCAACTGGCTGCTGCGCGCCCATGCTGACCTGACACCGGCGATCATTGCCGTGGCCATTGCCAAGCGCTTGAAGAAGCTGGGCGTGCCGCAAGACATCGTCGCCCGCATGGACGGGCGCATCGGCGTGCTGGAAGCCAAGGAACGCGCGCTGACCGTGGGCACCACCGGCGGCGCCGACCGCCAGCCCTGGTTCTGCAGCGGCTGCCCGCACAACACCAGCACCAAGGTGCCCGAGGGCAGCCGCGCAATGGCCGGCATCGGCTGCCACTTCATGGCCACCTGGATGGACCGCCAGACCATCGGCTTCACCCAGATGGGCGGCGAAGGTGTGCCCTGGGTGGGCCAGGCCGCGTTCAGCAAACGCCCGCACATGTTCGCCAACCTGGGTGATGGCACCTTCTACCACTCGGGCTCGCTGGCGGTGCGGCAGAGCATCGCTGCCGGCATCAACGTCACCTACAAGATCCTCTACAACGACGCGGTGGCGATGACCGGCGGCCAGCCGGTGGACGGCATCCTGAGCGTGGCGCAGATGAGCCGGGTGCTGGAGGCTGAAGGCGCCAAGAAGATCGTGATCGTCACCGACGAGCCCGAAAAGTACAACGGCGCGATCGCTCTGGCCCCGGGCGTCACCGTGCGCCACCGCGATGAACTCGACACCGTGCAGCGTGAGCTGCGCGAGCTGGAAGGCTGCACCATCCTGATCTACGACCAGACCTGCGCGACAGAGAAGCGCCGCCGCCGCAAGCGCGGCAAGATGGTTGACCCGGCCAAGCGCGTGGTGATCAACGAGCTGGTGTGCGAGGGCTGTGGTGACTGCGGCGTGCAGAGCAATTGCCTGAGCGTGGAGCCGGTGGAAACCGAATTCGGCCGCAAGCGCCAGATCAACCAGAACAGCTGCAACAAGGATTACTCCTGCACCAAGGGCTTCTGCCCGAGCTTTGTCACCATTGAAGGTGGGCAGTTGAAGAAGCCGAAGAAAGAGAAGCGGCCCGACCCGTTCAGCCTGAGCGCCCTGCCCCAGCCGCTGCTGCCGGTGCCAGTCGACGCCAACGGCCGTGATCGTGCCTGGGGCATCGTGGTGGCGGGTGTGGGCGGCACCGGTGTCATCACCATCGGCCAGTTGCTGGGCATGGCCGCCCACCTCGAAGGCAAGGGTGTCGTCACGCAGGATTCAGCCGGCCTGGCGCAAAAGGGCGGCGCCACCTGGAGCCACATCCAGATCGCGGCCACGCCCGAGGCCATCCACACCACCAAGGTCGACACCGCCAAGGCCGACCTGGTGATTGCCTGCGACAACATCGTGGCTGCCGGCAAGGCCACGCTGAGCCTGATGCGCGAAGGCACCACCTACGTGGCCATGAACAGCCATGCCACGCCCACTGCCGCGTTTGTGACCAATGCCGACTGGCAGGCCCCCACCGCTGGCTGCGAGGCTGCGCTGGTGGGTGCGGTGGGCCGCGCCAACCTGGGCCTGCTGGACGCCGAGCAGGTGGCCGTGCAACTGCTGGGCGACAGCATCTACGCCAACCCGCTGCTGCTGGGTTATGCCTGGCAGATGGGCCGCGTGCCGGTGGGCCAGGCGGCGCTGTTGCGTGCCATCGAACTCAACGGCACGCAGGTGGACAACAACAAGGCCGCGTTTGAATGGGGCCGGCGCTGCGCGGTGGATTTGGGCGCGGTGCAGGCGATGTTCACAGCGGCGCAGGTGATCCAGTTCGTCAAGAAGCCATCACTCGACGAGATGCTGAAGAAGCGGGTGGCCTTTCTCACCGGCTACCAGGATGCTGCCTATGCCCAACAGTACGCGTCCTTCGTCGCCCAGGTGCGGCAGGCCGAAGCTGCGCTCAACAGCACCCGCCTGAGCGAAGCCGTGGCGCGCTACCTGTTCAAGCTGATGGCCTACAAGGATGAATACGAAGTGGCGCGGCTGCACACCGACCCCGCATTCACCGCCAAGATCGCCAGCATGTTCGAGGGCGAGGCGGGCAAGGACTACCAGATCGTGCACCACCTGGCGCCGCCGCTGATCGCCAAGTCGAACAACAAAGGCGAGCTGGTCAAGCAGCGCTTCGGGCCCTGGGTGCGGTCGGCCTTCGGCATGCTGGCCAAGCTCAAGAGCCTGCGCGGTGGGCCACTGGACATCTTTGGCAGGACCGAAGAGCGGCGCATGGAACGCGCGCTGATTGGCGAGTACCGCAGCACCATCGACGAGTTGTTGCAAGGGCTGAACACCGCCAACCTGGATGCAGCGCTGGAGATCGCCCGCCTGCCCGAAGACATCCGCGGCTACGGCCATGTCAAAGCCCGCCATCTGGCGGCGGTGCGGCCCAAGTGGGAGCGGTTGATGGCGTTGTGGCGTGCTGGCGGCGTGCGCAAGGCAGCCTGATTCATCATTCATTTGTGATTCATCAAGGATGGGCTGATACTCGCGTTTGGTACACCCTGCCGCTGTCAAACCACCTTGAGAAGGGGCCGAAGACCGGCCCCTTTCTTCATGCATGTCAGACCTGGACCACCTGCAACAGGCCGCACTGCTGGCTGAGCTGGCACGGCGCGGCGTGGCCAGCTCGGCCCAGTTGCAGACACTGCTGGGCAAGAGCCAGCCAACACTGTCGCGCCTGCTGCGTGCGCTGGGCCAGCAGCAGCTGGCCGACGGTGCCGCGCCGCTGGTGGTGCTGGGGGCGCAGCGCAGCGCGCGCTATGCCCTGGCCCAGCCGATCCTGGGACTGGCGGGCCAGCAGCCGCTGGTGTGGATCGATGCCGCCGGCCAGCGCCTGCCCTGGGGCACCTTGACCCACCTGGGTGCAGAGCGGCTGCATCTGCAAGCCGACGGCATCGATCTGCTCACCACCGCCCGCCTGCCCTGGCTGCTGGCGCCACTGAAGCTGCAGGGCTTCCTCGGCCGGCAATGGGCGCGCAGCCCCGAGGCCGCAGGTTTCGACTCCAACCCCGAGCGCTGGCGCATCGACCAGCTGCTGGCGCTGCTGGTGCGCCAGGTGCATGACCTGCCTGGCGCGATCCGCGTCGGCCACATGCAACGCCAGCCGGCGTTCGACCTGCCTGGTGACATGCCGGCGCGCCTGAAGCATCTGGATGTCCTGGCTGCCGAAGCCAGCGCCGGTGCGCCGGCTGGCTCATCGGCTGGCGGCGAGCAGGACAAGTTCCTCGCCAGCGACGCCGACGGCCAGCGCCACTGGCTGGTGAAGTTCACGCCACCACGTGGCACGCCGTTTGGCGAGTGTTGGCATGACCTGCTGCATGCCGAGGCGCTGGCGCTGGCCGTGCTGGCCGACCACGGCGTGCCGGTGGCGCGGGCTCAGGTGCTGCACAGCGAGCGCCGCAGCTATCTGATGAGCGAGCGCTTCGACCGCGTCGGGCCCAAGGGCTGCCGCCATGTGGTGCCGCTGGATGCAGTGCACGACGCACTGGTGGGCGCACCGCGCCAGCACTGGGCCGCCACGGCGTTGGCCCTGGTGCGCCAGCGCCGCCTGCCGCGCGAGGCGGCTGAGCAGGTGCGCGCGCTGATGCATTTCGGCCGCCTGATCGGCAACAACGACATGCACTTCGGCAACCTGAGCCTGGTGGTGGCCTCACCGGCCGATGCGGCGCTGGGGCGCTTCAGCCTGGCGCCGGTCTACGACATGCTGCCGATGCACTGGCGGCCCGACATCCAGTCGATGGCGTGGCACTGGACACCCTTTGCGCCTGACGATGCCGACCTGGCCAGCGCGGCGCTGCCCGTGGCCGTTCGGTTCTGGCAGCAGGCAGCCGAGCTGGCCGCCACCTCACGCGACTTTCGCGCGCTGGCGGGCGAGATGGCCAAACGCCTGGCCGCCAGCGCCTGATCAGGCCAGCGCCTTGGCGCTGTACATGCCTTCGATCAGCTCGGCGTACTTCTTGCCGATCAACGAGCGCTTCAGCTTCATCGTCGGTGTCAGCTCTTCGTCTTCAGCCGTCAGCCGCTGCTCGATCAAACGGAACTGCTTGATTTGCTCGACACGCGCGAACTCCTTGTTCACCTTCTCGATCTCGGCGCCGATCAGGGCCACCACATCGGGTGCGCGGCACAGGCTCTTGAAGTCACTGAACTGCACGTCACGGTCCTGCGCCCATTGGGCCACGTTGTCTTCGTCGATCATCACCAGGCAACTGAGGTAGGCGCGCTTGTCGCCAATCACCACCGCGTCGGTCACGTAGGGGCTGAACTTGAGCTGGTTCTCCCATTCACTGGGCGTCACGTTTTTGCCACCGGCGGTGATGATGATGTCTTTCATGCGGTCGGTGATGCGAAAAAATCCTTCTTCGTCCATCAGGCCCACGTCGCCCGTGTGCAGCCAGCCGTCGGCGTCCAGGGTTTCGGCGGTTTTTTCCGGCAGGTTCAGGTAACCCATGAAGACATTCGCGCCGCGCACCAGAATCTCGCCCGTGGCTGGGTCGAGTTTGACCTCGTTGTAGCCGGCCGCCGGGCCGATCGAGCCCGGTTTGATGCGGCTGGCGGGCACACCGGTTGCAGCGCCGCAGGTTTCCGTCATGCCCCAGACTTCCAGCATCGGAACGCCGAGCGCCATGTACCACTTCAC
>JANNMP010000271.1:0-3145 GCA_031398015.1 Burkholderiaceae bacterium | reverse complement strand
TGTTCAGCCTCTACATCGGCTGGTGGAGCCTGGCCAACCCCAGCCGCGTGCCGCCACCCGACCCACCCACCAGCCTGCTTGAGAAGCTGCGCCTGTCGGCCAGCCTGATCCCCTGCACGCTGTTGATCGTCTTCATCGTCTGGGTGCTGGTGGCCGGCTGGGCCACGGCCACCGAATGTGCGGCCTGGGGCGTGCTGGGCTCGCTGGCCATTGCGGCGGCCGGCGGCAGCCTGACCTGGCGCAACTTCTGCGACGGCCTGATGGGCGCCACCCGCATGAGCTGCATGATCATGTTCATCCTGGCCGGCGCGGCCTTTCTGTCCAAGACCATGGCCTTCACCGGCGTGCCGCGTGAGCTGGCCGAATGGGTGGCCAGCATGAACCTGGCGCCCTACACGCTGATCGCCGTGCTGGTGGTGGTGTACCTGATCCTGGGCACCGCGCTCGACGGCATCAGCATGATCGTGCTGACCAGCGCGGTGGTGCTGCCGATGATCCAGAAAGCCGGCTTCGACCTGGTGTGGTTCGGCATCTTCATCGTGCTGCTGGTCGAGATAGCCGAGGTCACGCCGCCAGTGGGCTTCAACCTGTTCGTGCTGCAGAACATGACCGGCAAGGACAGCAACACCATCGCCCGCGCGGCGCTGCCGTTTTTTGCCTGCCTGGTGGTGTGCATCGGGCTGATCACGGTGTTCCCGGGCATCGTCACCTGGCTGCCCGACGCGGTGATGGGCGTGGCGAAGTAGCTGCGCCGTCAGTCGGGGTTGGCGGCTGCAGTGTCGTCTTCACCGTAGGCCAGGCGCTGAAAGCGCGCCAGCACCGCCGGGTGCCCGGCATGGAAGGTCGTGACGCCGATGCCCGAGCGCACCACCAGCCGCGGCACCAGCAGCCAGGCCAGGCCAGGCACATGCAGCAGCTTGAGCTGGCTCACCTCGGCCAGGCGCACCTGTTTGTGCCACAGCCAGGTCTGGCTGATGCTGTGGGCGTCGACGGTGACATGGCTGGTCAGCACCACCCAGTAGCCATATAGCAGCACCGCCAGCACCGCCGTGAGAAACAACGCGTTGGCGGTTGCCACCTCAGCCCAGGCCACGGTCTGCGCCGCCATCACACCCCACACCAGCACGGCAGCCACCATCAGCGAGGCCAACAGCCGGGTGGCCATGGGAAACGACGGGCCGCAGACGGTCTCGGTCGGGTTTGGTGGCGGGTGCACGCCAATGGCCTTGGAGGATCGATCCATGGGCCCATTTTGCAGCCGGCCGGTTGGGCGCCGCAGCCGCTGGGCTGGGCACCAAAGGCCGGTCTGTTCTGCCGATGGCCCGCAGCGTCGCCACCTAGCATTCAAGCGGCTGACATGCCGCCGTGGCCTCGGCGGCATGGGGCAGCCGCTGCCGCTGGGAACCGCCATGTCCGATCTGTCATTGCCGCCGCTGAGCCTGTTGCCCCTGGGCCCCGACGGCGCGCCCACCCCACCCACCGCAACGGCGCCAGCGCCAGCGCAGGTCAGGCGTGGTTTGCAGGGCCCGCTGCCCTGGCCGGCACCACCGTGCATCGGCTACAGCCTGCCACTGCATTCGGGTGAACCCGAGCCTTGCGAGCTGGAGGGCCCGAACGGCAAGATCAACACCGGCAAGCTGCTGGCCTTCGACCCTGACGCCGGCCAGGTGCAGGTGTTGATCCCACCCGGTCGCAATGCGCTGACGCTGCGCTTCACCCAGTTTCGCCGCCTCAGCCTGCTGCGCCCGCTGGAGCCGCACGCCAGCGACGCGCAAACCTACGATGCCACCACGCCGCTGCTGCCGCAGAACCTGCTGCAGCCCTACCGCCTGCGCTTCAAGGACGGCAGCGAGGCCCAGGTGGCCAGCGTCGGCCTGATCGACAAGCCGCTGGGCCTGTTCACCTTCAGCCCCATCGACGCCAGCGGCCGGCTGCGCCGCAGCCTGTACCCGCGGCCAATGCTGGTGGCGGTGGAAGTGGCCGCCGCGATGGTGGCGCTGGGCCTGCCGGGCGCCGACCACGGCAGCGATGCCGACACCGCGCCGATGGCGCTGGACGAGCTGCCCAGCGCGCGCCTGATTGCCAAAACGCCCGCCGCACCCAAGCCGCCGTCGCTGGGCGACATGCTCACCGGTGCGCAGATCGTCAACGCCGAGCAGCTGGTGCTGGCCATCGACCAGCAGGCCAAGATGCCGATGGTGCGCATCGGCGAGGCGCTGGTGGGCCTGGGCTTCATCACCGAAGCGCAGCTGGCCGACGCGCTGAAGGCGCAGAGCAGTGACCGCCGCCTGCCGCTGGGTGAGCTGCTGGTCAGCCGCGGCCATGTGACCCGCACCGACCTGCAGACCGCGCTGTCACGCAAGATGGGCTACCCCATCGTCGATGTGGCCGCCTTTCCGGTCGAGCCCGATGCGGCGCTGCGCCTGCCACTGGCCGTGGCCCGCCGCCTGCCGGCGCTGCCGCTGATGATGCGGGCCCAGCGCCTGGTGGTGGCGCTGGAAGACCCGTCGGCCCGCAACGCCATCGACGAGATCGAATTCAGCGCGCAATGCAAGGTGCTGCCGGTGCTGGCGCGCGCCGGCACGCTGCAATCGGCCATCGAGCGGGTGTACCTGCGCCTGGGCAAGGACAACATCGAGCCATCGGCTGACCTGGTTGCCGCCTTCAACTTCGACGGTGACGGCAACGACAACGCCAACAAGCTGCTGGCCAACCTGGAGCAAGAGCAGACGAGCGGCGGGCGTGAAGACGAAACCCAGATCGAGCAGAGCGACAACTCGCTGGTGCGGCTGATCAACACCATGATCATGGAGGCCAAGGTCGGTGGTGTCAGCGACATCCACATCGAATGCCAGCCCGGCACGCAGAAGGTGCGGGTGCGCTTCCGGCGCGACGGTGTGCTCAAGCCCTACATCGAGCTGCCGCACACCTACCGCTCGGCCCTGGTGGCACGCATCAAGATCATGTGTGATCTCGACATCAGCGAGCGCCGCAAGCCGCAGGACGGCAAGATCAACTTCGGCCGCTGGATGCAAGGCCAGAGGCTGGAGCTGCGGGTGGCCACCATCCCCACCGCCAACGGCCTGGAAGACGTGGTGATGCGCCTGCTGGCCAGCGCCAAGACCCTGCCGCTCGAAGGCATGGG